>JBBSLZ010000019.1:0-23773 GCA_038233435.1 Chthoniobacterales bacterium | reverse complement strand
CCGCCCCTGCACCAACTGCACCACCGCGCCGCCCATCAAATCAATGCACGGAATAATCATGACGTCGCCGGTCGCACCGGAATGCCGCGCTCGGCGAGGTAGCGCTTCAAATCGCTAACCGTGTAATCGCCAAAGTGAAAAATGGATGCCGCCAGCGCCGCATCCGCTTCGCCCTCTTCGAACACGCGCACGAAATCCTCCGGCGCACCCGCGCCGCCCGACGCGATCACCGGCACATTCACCGCGCGCGAAACCGTCCGCGTCAACGCGCAATCAAACCCCGTGCGCACCCCATCGGAGTCCATCGAGGTCAGCAAAATTTCACCGATCCCCAACTGCTCGCCCCGCCGCGACCACTCGATCGCGTCCATCCCTTCATCCACGCGTCCGCCCTTCGTAAAAACATGCCAGCCCGTCGTTCCCACGCGTTTCGCATCGATCGCCAGTACCACCGCCTGCGCGCCAAACGCCTCGCTCAACTCCCGCAGCAATTCCGGCCGCCGCACCGCCGCCGTGTTCACGCTCACCTTGTCCGCGCCCGCCAGCAGAACCCGTCGCGCATCCTCGACCGACCGCACTCCACCGCCCACCGTTAGCGGCACAAACACCTCCCGCGCCGTCCGCCGCACCACTTCCACGATCGTCTCCCGCGCGTCGCTTGAGGCCGTGATGTCGAGAAAAACCAGCTCATCCGCCGACTGCTCGTTATACCGCTGCGCCAATTCCACCGGATCGCCCGCATCGCGCAGTCCCACGAAGTTGACGCCTTTCACCACGCGCCCATCGCGGACATCGAGGCACGGAATAATTCGTTTCGCCAGCATTCTACAGCTCCGCAAAACGCCGGATCATCGCCAGCCCCGCCGCGCCCGATTTCTCTGGATGAAATTGGACCCCGAAACAGTTCCCGCGTTCCACCGCCGCGCTGAACGGCCGCGAGTATTCGCAAGACATGACCGTTTCCTTGCCCACCGGCACATAAAAACTGTGCGCGAAGTAAACATATTCCATCTCCGCGCAGAGCACCGACGCGCCCACCCGCGCCAACCGGTTCCAACCCATGTGCGGCACGCGCGCCGCCTCCGAAAATCGTTCCACCTGCCCGCTGAAAATTCCCAACCCCGCGCACTCCGGCGCCTCCGCACTCCCTTCGTAGAGCGCCTGAAAGCCGAGACAAACACCGAGAAACGGCACCCCGTCTCCGATTCTTTCCCGAATCACGTCGCGCAAAGCCAGCGCGTCGAGGGCCCGCATCATCGCCCCGAAGTGCCCCACCCCGGGCAGGACAATCTTGTCCGCCCGCGCCAGCGTTTCCGCATCGCGCGCCAGCGCAAAACGCGCGCCCACTTTCTCAAACGCATTCTGCACCGACTGCAAATTGCCGGCGCCGTAATCGACAATCGCGATCAGAGCAGTCCTTTCGTCGAAGGCAATTGCGCCTTCAGCCGTTCATCCGTCGAACAAGCGAAGCGCAACGCGCGCGCGAAGCACTTGAAGATGGCCTCGATCTTATGATGACTCGAACGCCCATGCATCACCTTCAGGTGCACGTTCGCCTTAGCGTGCTGCGCAAACGCGTCGAAAAAATCGTGCAACATCTCCACCTCCAGCCCGCCAAGAAAACGCGCGCGTATCCGGTCCTCGTAGACCAACGCCGCCCGTCCGCCCAGATCGATCGCCGCCACCGCCAGCGTCTCATCCATCGGCTGCACGAAATATCCGGCGCGGAGAATCCCGACCCGTTTCCCGAGCGCTCGCGCGAAAAGTTGTCCGAGCACGATCCCCACATCTTCGACCGTGTGATGTTGGTCCACCTCCAGATCGCCGCGCGCCTGCAGCGTCAAATCAAACGCGCCATGCTTCGTGAACAGTTCCAGCATGTGATCGAAAAACCCGATCCCGGTCTCGATCTCGTAGCGCCCCGTGCCCTCAATCACGAGCCGTCCCGAAATTTGCGTCTCGGTCGTCTCACGCCGCAGCGTCGCTTTCCGCGTCACAGCAATGCCTCCAGTTGGTTTACACTCTCAACCACCGCTTCCGCCCCGTCTGTCCGCAGCAGCGCCGCCAGCTCTTCATCGCCCTCGCTCACCCCGATGAAGCGCACCCCCGCGCTCCGCGCACTGCGCGCATCGTCCACATTGTCACCCACGTAGATCAATTCACTCGCCGGATGCGCTGCCGCGATCGCGAGCAATCCATCCGGCGCCGGCTTGGAACTGGCCACATCTTCCTCCGTGATGGTGATCGACCACTCGATCGTCGGTGCGAAGCGACGCAAAGTCGGCCCCAATTCGTCGCGAGTCCGTCCAGTAAAAATGGCGAGCGCATATCGCTCCGCCAGGCGCTCCAGCAGGCCGGACTCGGGAATCCAGGTCTCGCGCAGAATCAAACCCTCCACCTCGTCCGTGCCGAAAAAGAAGCGCTGAAAAGCCGCCACCACCTCCGCGTACGGCACCTCTCGTTTCCCGAGATCAACAATCAATTTCTGCGAGAGCAACCAGTCGTTATTCCAACCGCCCGCTTTCTTGTAAGCCGCGATCTGCGCCAGCGAAACCTCCACCCCGGCGAAGTGCTGCACCGTCGCCTGGATCGCGGCCATAAACGAGCCGCCCACTTCCGCGAGCACGCTGTCCATATCGAAAACGAGCACGCGCGGTTTCAACGTGCGCGCTCCAGTTCTACGAGAAAACGCTCCGCCTGCGCGCGTGTCCCGATCGTCACGCGCGCGCACCCGGCCAGCTCGTGGCTCCGGTCGCGAATCAACACTCCCGCGTCGCGAAGTGCCCCGCAGATTTCACCCACACGCCCGCCCAGCTTCAGCAAAATAAAATTCCCCGCGCTGCGATGGAACGGCACCTCCAGGCGTCCCAGCTCCCCATACAAAAACTCCCGTGTCGTCAGCACCTCCGCCACGTAACCATCCAGATAGGCGTGATCATCGATCGCCGCCACGGCCGCGAGCGCGGCGAGCGAGTTCACGCTATAGGGCGACTGCGCCTTGCGCGCGAAGGCCAAATTCCGCGCATCCGAAAACAGACATCCGCAGCGGAGCCCCGCCATTCCGTAGGCCTTCGAAAACGTCCGGCTGACGAAGAGATTCCGGAACTCTGCGAGCAACGGCAACGCGGTGATGCCGCAGAATTCAAAATAAGCTTCATCGATCAAGACCGCCGCCTGCGGCGCGCGCGTCAGGATTTCCTCAATGCCTTCCCGCGAGAGCGCCGTCCCGGTGGGATTGTTCGGATTCGAAATCAAAATGGCGCGCGTCTCCGGCGTCACCGCCGCGAGCAATTCCTTCTGCGGAAACGCCAGCGTCTCCGCGCGATACGACACCGTCCGGATGCGCGCCTCCGCCATTTCCGCATAGAAGCGATACATCGCATACGCCGGCTCAAGAATGATCACTTCCGCCCCCGCTTCCATGAAAGTGTTGAGCAGCACCTGGATCGCCTCGTCCGTCCCGTTGCTCAGCAACATCTCCTCTTCCCGCACGCCGAAATGCGCCGCCAGCCGCGCCTTCGCCTCCACGTATTCCGGATAAACTGCCAGCGCGTCGGCTGTGATCCGCGCGCGCAGAAACTCCGCCACCTTCGGCGAACAGCCGACCGTGTTCTCATTAAAATCGAGCCGCAACTTATCCGCCCGGCCCGCGGTCGGCGGCGCGTAGGCTTTCATCTGCGCGACCGCTCGTCGCGGCTGGAGCGGATCACTCACGAACCGCGCACCTCCACGGAACGCGCGTGCGCTTCCAAACCTTCCGCACGCGCCAGCGTCGTGATCGCAGGGGTCAGCTTCTGCAACGCGTCCGCGCTCAACTGCTGCGTCGAGATCACCTTCACGAAATCGGCGATCGATAGCCCCCCGCGCAACCGCGCCACTCCGCTTGTCGGCAACACGTGGTTCGGCCCCGTGGCGTAATCGCCCGCCGCCTCCGGACTCGTCGGCCCGATGAAAATACTGCCCGCGTGCGTGATTCCATCGATCAAACTTTCGTCGTGCAACGAGAGATGCTCGGGCGCGAAGCGGTTACTCCACGCCACCGCCTCCGTCATCGCGTCGACCAGAATAATGGCGCTGTTCTTCTTAATCGCCGGCCGCGCGACCGCTGCCGTCGTGAGAGTTTCGAGTTGTCGCTCGATCTCTCGCGCCACGTCTTCCGCGAGCGCGCGCGAAGTCGTGAGCAAAATCGCGGACGCGTCCACATCGTGTTCCGCTTGCGCGAGCATGTCGGCCGCCAGCCAGGCTGCGTTGCCATCCTCCGCCAGGATCACGATCTCGGTCGGCCCTGCGATGAAATCGATTCCCACTTCGCCCGCAAGAATCTTCTTCGCCGCGGCCACGTAAATGTTTCCCGGCCCCACGATGCGATCGGCGCGCGGGATGGTTTCGGTTCCAAATGCGAAAGCCGCGATGGCGTGCGCACCGCCGAGCAAAAAGACGCGCGTCTTCCCGAGCAGACCGGCCGCGCCGAGAATGGCAGGCGACGCTTGCGGCGTGGTCAGACAAACGTTCGGCACGCCCGCTAGCTGCGCCGGAATGAGCGTCATCAGCGCAGTCGAGACGAGCGGATAACGACCGGCCGGAATGTAAGCGCAAATCGTGTCCAGCGGCCGCACCACCTGCCCGACGCGCAACCCGGGCGCGACCTCCGCGGCGAACGGCTGCGGTTTCTGCAGCTCGGCGAAAGCGCGGATGTTCGCGGAGGCGACCTCGATCGCGGCCCGCAATTCCTCCGACAATCCGGCCACCGCCTCGTCGATTTCCGCCTGCGGGACGACAAACGTCTCGCGCTCGAAGCGATCGAACTGAAGCGCATACTCCCGCAGCGCCGCGTCGCCACGCGCGCGCACATTCTCGATCATCGGCCTAACGACCGCTTCGGCTTCCCGGAGCCGGACCGTCTTGCGCTCAAGCAGGGCTGCCGCCTCGCGCGCTGGAAGAATGCGAATCATCGGTCAGAGCACGATCTTGTTCAGCGGGTACTCGACGATGCCGGTGGCGCCAGCCGCTTTCAGCCGCGGGAGGATCGAACGCACGGTCGTTTCATCCAGGACGGTATTGATCGCGACCCACGCGTCGTCGCTTAACTGCGAAATGGTCGGCTTTTGCAGCGCCGGGAGGATGGAAAGGACGTCGGCGAGCGCGGCGCGTGGCGCATTCAGCATCAAGCCGACTTTGCCGAGCGCGTTGATCGCGCCCTCCAGAAGCAGTTGTAGATCGGCCAGCTTTTTGCGCTTCCACTCGTCGCGCACCGCGGCCGTGTTGGCGATCAACTGCGTGTTCGACTCCAGAACTGTTTCGATGATGCGCAGATTGCTCGCGCGCAGCGAGGCGCCGGTTTCGGTGACCTCCACGATCGCATCGGCCAAAACGGGCGGCTTCACTTCCGTAGCGCCCCAACTGAATTCGACTTTCGCGGTCACACCATTTCGCGCGAGATAACGCTTCGTTGTTTCCACCAATTCGGTGGCAATGATTTTGCCTTCCAGATCTTTGACCGATTGGAAGGGCGACGACGCCGGTGCGGCCAGCACCCAGCGCACTTTGCCGAAGCTTTGCTTGGCGTAGATCAAATCGGCCAGCCGCTCGACTTTCGCGCCGCTTTCCTCGATCCAATCGCGCCCCGTCAGCCCCGCATCGAGCACGCCATCCTCCACATAGCGCGCCATCTCCTGCGCGCGGATAAGCATGCACTCGATCTCCGGGTCGTCGATCGCCGGGAAATACGAGCGGCTGCTCGTGCTAATATTATAGCCGGCTTTGCGGAAGAGCTCGATCGTGGCGCGCTCCAGGCTGCCTTTTGGGATGCCGAGTTTTAGCTTCATGATTTGGTTTCGTAGACTGCGTCCGGATCAAACGTGCGCGCTTCGGCTTGCTTCCATTCCGCGCCGTCGAGCTGGCGAAAGAAGCAACTCACGAAGCCCTCGTGACACACGCCCGGCCCCAGCGGTTCCACCTGTACGAGCACGCAATCGCGGTCGCAATCCGTCCGAATCTCTTTTACGACCAGACGGTGCCCGGAGGTTTCACCTTTCACCCAGAGCTTATCGCGCGAGCGGCTGTAGAACGTGACGCTGCCGCTCTCCGCGGTGCGCCGGAAGGCCTCTTCGTTCATGTAACCGAGCATGAGGACACGCCCGCTCGTGGCGTCCTGCACCACCGCGGGGAGGAGGCCATCCAGTTTTGAGAAATCGAGTTGCATAGAGAGAATAAAAAACCCGCGAGACAATGAAGTCCGCGGGCGAAAGGCTGCTGGGTTAAAAAGAGAAACCTGCGCCAGACACCTACGGCATGAGCCGATGGTGATGATGCTGCAGGTGGACGAACATGGAGCCCGACTATAACACGGATCGCGGAGACGCAACCCGCCGCGCCGGACTTTCCGGCCACGCCCCCCGCGCGCAAACGCGTGCAACCGCACCCGGCCCGCCAAGCGAACCTTCTCACGACCATGGAATTCTTCGGCATCAAATTCGTCGGCATCAATCCCGAGAACGGGCAAAAACTTCTCCTCACGGTCGGCATCATCGTCGCCATCACGCTGCTCCGGCTTTTCCTTCGCTGGCTCACCAACCTCGTCCTCGGCGGCAACCCCCAAAGCCGCGCCCGCTTCTGGACGCGCCAGGGCATCACGCTTTTCACCGCTCTCGTCCTCACCCTCGGGATTCTTTCCATCTGGTTCGACGATCCCACCCGGTTGACGACCGCGATGGGGCTCGTCACCGCCGGTCTCGCGTTTGCGTTGCAGAAGGTGGTGAGCTCGTTTGCCGGTTACTTCGTTATCTTGCGCGGGAAAAATTTCAGCGTCGGCGACCGCATCAGCATGGGCGGCGTGCGCGGCGACGTCATCGCGCTCGGGTTCATCCAGACCACGATCATGGAGATGGGCCAACCGCCCGCCGTCCAGAGCGCCGACCCCGCCGTTTGGGTGAAGAGCCGGCAGTTCACCGGCCGCATCGTCACGGTCGCGAACGCCAAAATTTTCGACGAGCCGATCTATAACTACACGCGCGATTTTCCCTACATCTGGGACGAGATCACGCTCCCGATCGCCTACACGGACGACCGTAGCCGCGTGGAAACGATCCTGCTGGACGCGGCGCACACCCACGTCCTCAACGCCGAAAAGGTAGGCGCGGTCGAGATCGCCCGCCTGCGGCGCACCTACGGTCTGGAAGGGCTTGATCTGGACCCGACAGTTTACTACCGGATCACGGATAACTGGCTGGAAATGACCGTGCGCTTCGTGGCCGACGCTCACGGCATCCGCACGCTCAAGGACCGGATGAGCCGCGACATTCTGGCCGCGCTCGACGCCGCGAAGATCGGGATCGCCTCCGCCACTTACGACATTGTCGGCTTCCCGCCGATCCGGATCGAGCAGGGCGCGGCGCCGGTCGCGGGTTAAGCTCTGCGTTTCGCCACCAAATCGAAGACCGCAAACGGCAGATAAAGAATCGCGAAAAAGACCAGCGCGAGGCCGTGCATCTGGAGGAGATAAAGCGGCCAGGAATCGGAGAGCAAACTAAGCAGCGAGAAAGCCTCCGGTTTGTGCAGGAGGAAGCCGTAGTTCACGCCGGTGAGCAGGTCGACCGCGAGCGCCACGACGAAATATACCTCCGACCAGGCGAAGACACGCGCGATCGAGAGCGGAGTCGGGCGCAGCCGGCGGGTGAGCATGAGATACACGACGCCCACGATGATGCCGCCGTGCGCGACGAAGAACGCGATGAACCGCAGATCCGGAAATCCCGCCTGTAAATTTGGCGTCAGGATGGCCTGAAGCGTCCCGCCGATGCCCCAAAAGTAAGCCACCTCAAACCAGCGCGGCCGCTTCGTCCAGAGCGCCACCATGATTACCGCCAACGCCCAATCGCACATCTGCATCGGAAGCATCTGCGTCCAGGTGAGCGGGGCCAGGCGCCGGATAAAAACGAGATAGCCGAGATAATTACCGAGAAGAATCAAAGACACGACCGCGATCACGGCATGATCCGCGAGCGAAGACTTCGAGGTCTTCACTATCCAGGCCAGCGCGAAAGGCAGCGCCAGGACGATCGAAATCGCCACCAGGTGCTCGAGGCTGTAGGCGTGGAATTCGTGCTCCAGATTCACGAGCCGAAACTCTCGCGCGCCTTCAGCGGATGATCCAGAGATTGCACGGGATCACATCCGTGACCCAGGCGATGTGCGCCGGGATGCCATCCGATTCCCGCGTCGCCTCCACCGGCACCACGAGCAGATCGGCTTCCACGGTTTGGACAAAATCCGAGGCCGCGAAACCGGTATTACTCCGAAGACAACGGGCCTCGATCGGCACCTCGGTGGTGCCGGCCGACTCGATGAAATTCTCGAGCGCCACTTCCTCCTCCTCCATGGTCCGTGCGGCGGGTTGATCGGCAGCCGCCTTCTGGTTGGCCTGCAAGTTGGCGCGGGCCGCATCGAAGGACGAATAAACCCGCAGGACATAGAGATTTTCGCACTGCTCCTGCGTAGCCAGATCTAGGGTTTGCCGCAAAGCCGCCCGCGTGTGTTCTGAGTAACCGGGGACGTAAAACGCAATCCGCCGCATCGGCTGCGGTGCGCGTTCCGGCTTGGTGAAGAGCATCACCGAACAGCCCGCCTCCCGGACGAGACGACGGGCCACATTGCCGAGAAACGAACGGATGACCGCCTCCTTTTCCAAGGCGCCAGCGACGAGAAGTTGGACGCCGTTCGCCTTGGCCGCTTTCAGGATCGCTTCCGCCGGAGGCCCGTCCTGGTAATGGATGGGCGAATCGGCCGGCAAGCCCAGCTCCGCCAGCGCCACCGCGAACCGCTCGGTCGTTTCGTCACTTTTCTCGCCCACGTAGATCAGGTGCAGTTCGGCGCCGAGCCGATCGCGCGCCCGCTTCGCTTCCGCCAGGACCTGCTCGAAGCGGGGGGAGAAGGTGCTGGCCACGGCGACGCGTTGGTAAGGGGGGCGGCTCATGATCTCAGCGCGTTAATCTGCGGCTTTCCGCTCGTTCGGCAATGCAGGAATACCCTCCGGAACGCGGACGCCTTGCGGTTCGCCCGTCGCCGTTCCAACTTCCCGCCGTCATGCGACGCGCAATTTATCCCGGCAGCTTCGACCCGGTCACGAACGGCCACCTGGACGTGATCGAGCGCGCGCGGAAACTTTTCGACGAGGTAATCGTAGGCGTGGCGGTGAACGACCAGAAGCAACCGTTCTTCGCTCTCGAGGAACGGCTCGAGATGCTCCGCCAGACCACCGGCGGTCTCGACCGGGTCCAGATCGCGCCGCTGGACGGCCTCCTGGTCGAGTTCGCAGTCGCGCAGGGAGCGATCGCGGTCGTGCGCGGTCTGCGGGCGGTCTCGGATTTTGAATTTGAATTCCAGATGGCGCTCATGAACCGGAAACTGGAAGCAAACGTGGAAACCATCTTCTTGATGCCGAAAGAGGAATACACCTACCTGAGTTCGCGGATCGTGAAAGAAATCGCGCGTCTCGGCGGCGACATCGCGGCTTTCGTCCCGCCCATGGTCGTGCAAGCGTTTGCTAGGAAGCGCGCCTCATGAAAATTCACCTCCGCCAGATCCCGGATGATGGCCTCCATCTCGAGGGCGAGGAAGATTGTCCCATCGCCGACCTGGAAAAGGACGGAATCGTCTGCACTGGTCCGGTCCGCTACGCGTTCGACCTTGGCATCTCCGAAGGAGCGCTCTGGGCAAATGGCACTCTCGATCAACCGGTGGAGATGACCTGCGTGGCCTGTCTGGAGCGTTTCGTGCACACGATTCATGTGCCCCAATTCGCCCTCCATACGGACTTGTCCGGCCCGGAAGTCGTCGATCTGCTGCCGTTCGTGCGGGAAGACATCCTGCTGAATCTGCCGGCCTATCCGCATTGCGATCGCGATGGCGGCCGCGTTTGCCCCGCACCGCACCGGACACCGGAACCCGAGGGCGAGGTGCCCGAAGCACGCAAGCCGGACTGGAGCGCCCTGGATAAGTTGGATCTATAATCCCTCGTCACCCTCATTCTGAATCTCGTCCTCGTCTCTCCCTGCAGAAAAATCGAGGACGAGGACGAGATTCAGGACGGAAGAGCGGGTTGCCTTTCTCCAAAACCCTGCTTTCCTATCCGGCTCGTATGGGAGTTCCAAAACGTAAAACGTCGAAGATGCGGCTGCGCACTCGTAAAGCCTCGCACCGCTGGGACCCTCCTCAGCTCAACAAGTGCACCCAGTGCGGCAGCACCGTTGCCTCGCACACCGCCTGCCCTTCCTGCGGCTATTACAAGGGCCGCCAGGTTTTGACCGTCGACGCGGGCTGAGCCCAGCGGGCCGCCCTTCGCGTTTCCGCGGCGGGATAATCCCCCCGGGAGGGCGAGAGCGGCCGTCTACTTTCGTTTTGCAATCGGCGCGTTAACTTCCCAGACTCGCGCACCCAATGAAAATCGCACTCGATGCCATGGGCGGCGATTTCGGCCCGCCCAACCTCGTCGCCGGCGCCGCCATGGCCTTGCGCGAATATCCCCGCATCGAGAAGCTTTTCCTCACCGGCGACACCCCGCAGATCGAAGCGGAACTCAAACAACACGGCTGCAGCGATCGGCGGATCGAGATCGTCCACACCACCCAGGTGGTGGAGATGTCGGATAAAGCGGTCGAGTCCGTTCGCCGGAAGAAGGATTCTTCCATCAGCCGCGCGGTCGATTTGGTTAAACAAGGAGACGCCGACGCCGTCGTCAGCGCCGGTCATACCGGCGCGGCGGTCGCCGCCACCACGATCAAGCTCCGCACCTTGCCCGGAGTCGAGCGTCCCGGTATCGCCTCCGTCATCCCGACCGAGAGCAACATCTTCGTCCTCATCGACGCCGGCGCGAATGTGGACCCGCGGCCCGTCCACCTGCTGCAATACGGCATCATGGGCTCGGTCTACGCGAGCCATGTCCTGGGCTATACAAACCCGAGCATCGGATTGATGTCGATCGGCGAAGAAGACGTCAAAGGGAGCGAATTCACCAAAGAAGTCTTCAAACGTCTCAAGCAGAGTTCGCTTAACTTTCGCGGCAACATCGAAGGCCACGACCTCTTCGCGCATCCAGTTGAAGTGGTGGTCTGCGATGGCTTCGTCGGCAACGTCATCCTAAAGACCTGCGAATCGGTCGGCGATGCCATTTTTAAATGGCTCAAGCACGAGCTGACCAAAAACGCGGTGCGCATGACCGGCGCCTACCTCGCCCAAAATGCCTTCCGTGCGATCAAGAAAAAGGTCAACTACGAGGAGTACGGCGGCTCCCCGCTGCTGGGCGTGAACGGCATCTGCATCATCGGTCACGGCGCCAGTACTCCGCTCGCGATCAAAAATGCGCTACGCGTCGCGGCCGAGTCCATTGAACAGGAAGTGAACCCGCATATCGTCGAGGAGGTTCGCCGTTACAATGAAACAAACGCCCCGCTCGCGTCCGCCGTCCGCTAGGCCTAGCCGCACCGTCTCGATCGTCGGCACCGGCAGCTATCTGCCGGAACGCGTCCTGACCAACGCCGATCTCTCGCAAATCGTCGACACGACCGACGAGTGGATCATCTCCCGCACCGGCATCCGGGAACGCCGCATCGCGGCGGACGATGAACACACCAGCGACATGGCCGCGCGCGCCGCGTTGGCCGCGATGGAACAAGCCGGCATCACCGGCGACCAGATCGATCTCATCCTCGTCGCTACCGCCACCCCGGACATGATTTTCCCGGCCACCGCCTGTTTCGTACAAACAAAAATCGGCGCCACCAAGGCGGCCTGCCTCGACATCTCGGCCGCCTGCGCTGGCTTCCTCTGCGCGGTCGAGATCGGGCAGCAATTCATCACCTCGCACACCTACGATACCGTCCTGGTCATCGGCGCGGAAAAGCTCAGTTCGATCACCAACTGGACCGACCGTAACACCTGCGTCCTCTTCGGCGATGGCGCGGGCGCGGCCATTCTCCGCCATCGGAGGGAGAGCACTCACGGCATCATCAGCACTCATATCGGCAGCAACGGCCAGCACACCGACATCCTTTATATGCCCGGCGGCGGCTGCCGCACGCCGATCACGGCCGAGAACGCGCATCAACATCTGCAGACCATCCACATGTCCGGCAAAGACGTCTACAAACAGGCCGTCACCTCCATGCTCGATGCCTCGAAGAAAGCGCTCAAGAAAGCCGGCCTCGAAATGGAAGACATCGCCTGCTTCATCCCGCATCAGGCAAACATCCGCATCATCGAAGCCATCGCCGACCGCCTGAAGCTGCCGCTGGATAAATTCTTTATTAACGTCGATCGCTACGGCAACACCTCCGCCGCCGCGGTCGCGATCGCGCTCGATGAAGCCAACCGCAGCGGCCGCCTCCAGCCGGGCGATTACATCCTGATGGTCGTCTTCGGCGGCGGGCTCACCTGGGCGAGTACCGTGATCGAGTGGTAAACGCGCGGTTTAGCTAGCGGCGGTTCGAAAGCTTCCGGGGAGCGCACGCTTGCAGCGTGCTGGTGCTCGCATTCTGCGAGCACGAACTTTCGTTCCGGCCAGTAGCTGCGAAGACGCGCGTCATCTAAGGCGAACGGTGTGGAAGTTCGCGATGGCAGAATGCCATCGCCAGCACGCTGCAAGCGTGCGCTCCCCAGATTCATTGTCCACCCGCCGCTAGCGGAAGTGCGCGGAGCGCTGCGCCAGGTCTTCCTCCAGCCGCGCGCACATCAGATCGCAGAGCTCGATAATCTGCGGATCAGAGATGAAATAGAAGGCGTTCACCCCTTGCTTCCGGCGATCCACCATTCCGACATCCATCAGGATGCCAAGATGCTTGGAAACGTTCCCCTGGCTCAGCCCCGTCAGTTTGACCAGAGTGGTTACATTTTGTTCGCCGTCTTCCAGCACGGTCAGCAAACGCAGGCGCGCGGGCTCGCTCAACACCTGAAAACGCCGCGCCACCAATTGCAGGCCGCGCTCGGTAATTTGTCGCTTTTTGTTTTTTGAGGGGGCCATGCGGCAATAAGAAAGCGAATATATGACTATATCGTGATATAGTCAGCTCGCGCTTCCCCTTTTATCTTATGTCACTAATCTTCGAACGCATCCAGACAGACGGCATCGCGGAACTTTCCTATCTCGTAGGCGACGACAGTGAGGGCGTAGCCGCGATTTTCGATCCCACCCCGGACGTAGAGAAATACGTCGACCTGGCGCGCGAAAATAATCTCTCCATCACTCACATCTTCGAGACGCACATTCACGCCGATCTGGTGAGCGGCGCGCGGGAGCTTTGCGCGCGGGTGCATTCCGCCAAGATCTTCGCCAGCCACGAGGGCGGGGCGCGTTACGGTTTCGATACCGAGAAGGTAAAGGATGGCGACACCTTCACGTTCGGCGATACCGCCATCACCGCGCGCCACACGCCCGGGCATACGCCGGAACACATGAGCTACGAGCTCGCGGAAACAGAGCGCACCGGGAAACCGTGGGGCGTGCTGACGGGCGATTCGCTTTTCGTCAGCTCGGCGGGGCGGCCTGATCTGCTCGGCTCGAGCGAGTCGGAGAAGTTGGCCGAGCAGCAATTCCACACCTTGCGCGATTACTTTTTGAAGTTGTCGGACAGCGTCATGATTCATCCAGCGCACGGCGCGGGGTCGCCTTGCGGGGCGGATATCGGCGATCGGTTGCAGAGCACGATCGGCTATGAGCGGGACACCAATCCGTTCCTGCAATTTCAGGATGTGAAGGAGTTCACGCATTACGCGCTCAGCACCGCGCCGCCAGTGCCGACCTACTATCCGCGGATGAAAAAAATCAACGCGCAGGGGCCGGAGATCATCGGCAATCTGCCGCGCGTTCCCGGTTTACCGCCGAAGGCTTTTCAGGAAGCGATCGCGGAGAAGGATAACGTGCTCATCGACACGCGCACGATGCTCGGCTTCGGCGGCGGGCACATTCCCGGCGCGCTGAATATTGGCGGCTCGCCCATGCTTTCGATCTGGGCCGGCTGGCTGCTCGATCCGGAGAAACCGGTGCTGCTCGTGCTCGAAAAAGACTCCTGGCTCGAGGATGTGCTCAAGTATTTCATCCGCACCGGCTACACGAAATTTGCGGGCTATCTGGTGGGCGGGATGAAGTCGTGGGATAGCGCCGGACTCGAGATCGCGCAGGTGGCGCAGATGAGCGTGCACGACGTGAATGCAGCCGACGCCGAGGAATTGCAGATCTTCGACGTGCGTTCGCCCGACGAATGGAAAGGCGGCCACATCCCCGGCGCGCAACATTTGTTCTTGCCGGAGATCCGCGAGAAGGCCGCGAAGTTCTCGAAGACGAAGCCGACCGCGATCTATTGCGACAGCGGATACCGCGCGAGTCTGGCCTCGAGCATGTTAAAGCAGGAGGGCTTCACCGATGTGCGGAACGTGCCCGGAAGCTGGCAGGCGTGGAAGAAAGCGGGCTTCGAAGTGGAAGGAAAAATCAAATCATGAAGCGGCTGATCGTTTTTCTAACCGTCCTCGCGCCGGCGGCGGCGTTCGCGGCCGAGCCGAGGGTTAACTCGTTAGACTTTCCCGGGCCCGCCTGGTCGCAGTATCTGGTCGGCGCCGGGATCGGCGTCCTAAGCTGGCTGACGTTTTATTTTGCCGACAAGGCCGCGTTTGGCGGCGCGGGAGGATTGGGCGCGGTGCTCGGCGCGCAAGGCACCGGCCTTGTCCCGCCGTCCGTGCTCCTGGTTATCTTTGCGGTCCTGATGCTCGCGGTGGCGGCCAGCATGTGGCGCCGGCCGCACCGCGCCACCAGCCAGGGCGCGGAGTGCAAGCTCGGGCGCTGTCTCGCGGCTGGCTTCGGCGTGGGCGCGCTGACCGGTTTTCTCGGGGTAGGCGGCGGCTTCCTCCTCGTACCTGCGCTCGCCTATTTCGCCCTTCTCTCCACGCCGATGGCAATCGGGACGTCACTGGCCGTCATTGCTCTCAACTCGATCGGCGGTATCGTAGGTCATTGGCAGAGCGCCGGGAAAAACTGGCCACTGACCGCACTCTTCCTGCTCGCGGCGATCGCGGGCATGCTTGCCGGTTTGCCGTTGGCGCAACGGATCTCAGGCGGCGCGCTGAACCGCAGTTTCGCGGTCTTCGTCGCCTTGGTCGGTCTGTTTGTGATCGGCCAGACGATTTTTTATCCGCGCTAAAAATTTACACACCCAAACCAAAGGAAAACATGAACGACCTGAAGAAAATCACTGACGCCATCACCGTAGGTGGCCAGCCGACCGCCGCCGATATCACCCAACTCAAGAACGACGGCTTTCGCACAATCGTGAATCTGCGCACGGAGGGCGAAGACGACCAACCCATGGGCCCCGAGCAGGAGCGCGAGGCGGTGGAGAACGCGGGGATGAAATACGTCCATCTGCCGGTTTCGAGCGCGACGATGGGACCCGACACGGTGGATAAATTTCGCGAGCAACTGCCGACCTTCGAGGGCCCCGTGCTGGTGCATTGCCACGCCGGCATGCGCGCCGGCGCGTTCACCATGATGGCTACCGCCGCGGACAAAGGCTGGAGCGGCGAGGACACGCTGCAAAAAGCGGAAGAGATGGGCTTCTCCTGCGAGGCGCCGCAACTGCGGCAATTTGTCCGCAGCTACGTGGACAATCACCAGCCGACAAAGTGATGCCTGCCGCTCGAAGAGAAAATCTGAATACACCCGCGCCCTCGCGCATCTGACCTACCACATGCACTCCAAGAAATTCGTCCTCCTCGCTCTCGCCGTTTCGCTCGGCTTCATCGCCTATCGCTCCGAGAGCGCTGCCTCGGGTAATGCCTGCCTGGCGTCCATTTGGCCGCGCGCCTCCACCTCCGCCGTGCAGACCGTGGCCAATTCCACCGGCGGTGTGGAAGCCGCGCCCGCGTGGGAGTTGAAAGATTTGGAAGGCAAGCCAGTCAAGCTCTCCGACTACAAAGGCAAGGTGGTGATCCTGAACTTCTGGGCGACGTGGTGCCCGCCCTGCCGCGAGGAAACGCCGGATCTGGTGGCATTGCAAAACGAGTATAAGGATCAGGGCCTCGTCGTGATCGGCGTCTCGCTCGATGAAGGCGGCGTTGCGAAAGTGAAGTCTTTCGCGAGCAAGATGAAGATCAATTACCCCGTGGTGATGGGCGACGGAAAAACGGTGGAAGCCTATGGAAACTTCCAGGCCATCCCGAGCACGTTCTACATCGACCGCGCCGGCAATCTGGCCGGCACCCACACCGGCGGCGCCGACAAGGCGATGTTCGAAAGCGCGATCAAGCCGCTCCTGGCCAAACCAACGGCCAACCTTTAATCCCCAAACCCGCTCATCAATATGCGAACTCTTTCCATCCTCCTCCTCACCCTTCTGGTCGCGACCACAGCCCGCGCTCAGGAGACAGAATCATCGTCCACCGCCGGCAAACACCGCGTCGCCTTCGAGGTGACGATGGAAGGCGAGAAGCAATGGACCGGCGTGCTGAACAACGTGAAAAACGTGCGCGAAGCGCTCGGCGCGGAAGCAACTGAAGTGATCGTGATCGCGCACAGCAACGGCCTCGAAATGCTCGTCGCCAAAGACAACCCGCTCGCAGCCCGCATCAAGGAACTGGCCGACGCCGGCGTGGTCTTCGCCGCCTGCGAGAACACGATGAAAAAGGAAAACGTCACCAAATCCGATCTGCTTCCCTCCGCCACCACGGTCGATTCCGGTGTCGCCGAAGTAGTCCGGAAACAGGAAGCCGGCTGGAGCTACGTGAAATCGGGCAACTAGGAAGCGCCCGCACCGATGCCCGCCCTCGTGACGCTTCTCGTCGTGGGAAGTCTGGTCGGCTCGCTTTTCATCGTCGAACGCCTCAGGCCGCTGCGCAGCTCGAAGGCCGAGCTGATCGCGCGTTTGTTGGTCAACCTGATCATGTCCGCGCTGGCGTTCCTCGTCGCGATGATCCTCGTCCGCCCTGCCGCCACCGCCGCGATGCAATGGGCCAATCTGGAAACGTTCGGCCTCGTCCACGCCATCCCGTTGCCCGGCTGGGCCCAGGCCATCCTTGCCTTTCTGCTCATGGATTTGAGCTTCTATTGGTGGCACCAGCTCAACCACCGCATCCCCTTCCTCTGGCGTTTTCATAACGTCCACCACATCGACCCCGACCTCGATGTCTCGAGCGGCTTTCGGTTTCACTTCGGCGAAGTGGCGATGTCCGCCGCCTTCCGCGTCGTGCAGGTGATCTTGATCGGCATCTCCGCGCCGGTCTTCGCGATCTACGAATTGATCTTCCAGGCCAACACCGTCTTCCACCACAGCAACGTCCGTTTGCCCATCCGGCTGGAGCGTTGGCTCAATAAAATTCTGGTCACGCCGCGCATGCACGGCATCCATCACTCCCAGGTCCAAGGCGAGACGAACTCCAACTACTCCGTCGTCTTCCCCTGGTGGGACCGCCTCCATCGCACCCTCGGGCTCAACATTCCTCAGGACGAAATCGTCATCGGTGTCCCCGCCTATTCCTCGCCCGGCGACAACAAATTCCTGAACACAATTCTGATGCCCTTCCGCCAACAGCGCGTCTATTGGCTGTGCCCCGACGGCACGCCGCGGAAACGCGAACGCACCATCGGCGCCCCCACCCACCTCGCGGAATAAACGCGGCCGCCCGCTACAACCGCCGAGGCTCCAGCAGCGAACGCAGCACGTGAAACCCATCGGCTTCGTCAGGTAAAAATCGAAACGCGCATCCCGCCCCCGAGCCTTGTCCTCGTCCGTACCATGGCCCGCCAGCTTGATCCCGTCAGCGCTCGCGGCGCCGGTCGCGCTTGCCCCTCCCCCTTCGCCCCCACCGCGTCCAACCCTATTTCCGCAATGGCCCAGCAGCTTGGCAGTCGTCGCCCGGCTTTCCCTGTGATCCTCCACCAAACAGGATGCGGAAACTTACCCCATCGCACGGCTTCGACTCGCCGGCCGTGCGAAGCGTTTGTGGTCGGCGAACGTAACGGCCTCGATTACGTATGCGCTCACCTAGAGCAGAAAATTCTGAGGGCATCGAAATGAACAAGAATACGTCAGACCTCGTCTCCAAGGTCCCCCAGGTAACGCTTCTTTTCTGGATCATTAAGATCCTCGCCACCACCCTGGGCGAGACCGGCGGCGACGCCGTTACCATGTCGTGGCTGGGCGAAACGACTCCCGGGGCCGAGGGCAGCGGCTACCTCATCGGGACAGCAATCTTTGGCGTGATCTTTATTGCCGCGGTCTTCGTGCAGATCAGGGCGGCGAAATTTCACCCGTTCCTTTACTGGCTCACCATCGTCGCCACCACCACCGTCGGGACCACGCTGGCGGATTACTGCACCCGCTCGCTCGGAATCGGCTATACCGGCGGCTCGACGATCTTGCTCGTCCTCGTCATCGCCTCGCTCGTCACCTGGCGGTGGTCGACGGGGAGCATCTCGGTCGAGACCGTCAATACGCCGAAGATCGAAATGTTTTACTGGGTCACAATCATGTTCTCGCAGACGTTGGGCACCGCGCTCGGCGACTGGGTCGCGGACACCAACGGAATGGGCTACCTCGGGGCGGCTGCGGTTTTCGGAGGTCTGCTGGTTTTGACAGCGCTTCTCTACTACTTCACCGGCTTGTCGCGCGCGGCTTTGTTTTGGGCCGCGTTTATCCTGACGCGCCCGCTTGGAGCCGTGGTCGGGGATTTCCTCGACAAGCCTTACGCCAATGGGGGGTTGGCTCTAAGTCGTTATACCGCATCTCTCGCGCTCTTGGTCGTGATCGTATTGTTGATCCTGATTTTTCCACAGAAGCCGGCTGCGAAAGCTCATTGATCGCCGGCCCTGGCGGGGCCGCGCCGGCCTCGGGCTCGGTCTCACGATCAGGATGCGGCTTCGCTTAGCGTGTAGCGCAGCCCGCAATTCGCGGTCAGGACATCCTGCGAGAAATTCATCCGCGCGGTGCCATACAGCTCTGCCATGACGGCGCTTTGCCAGATCGAAGCCGCCCACCAAGCCGTAGATCCATTCGCTCCGGCCCACAGTGGCAGCGCCAAAGCCTTTCGCTGAAAGGGAACCTGGAACCGCGTCCCATCCTCGGCCAGGCCACGCCGGACGGAAGATTACATTGAAGATCACGCGCGGAAATATGGAGACATCGACACCGCTCGTCTCCTCATCGAGGAACCGCCACTTCACCGCCGCCTCGGTCCCGGCGAGACGGCCCACCAGCCCATGCCCTTCGCGTTTCAAGAAGACCGGCCCGCCCTGCAAAGTGAGCTGGATGTGAGCTGCCCCAGTCAAGAGCGCGAGATCGAAAACGAGAAAGGGCACCTCGTCTGGTCCGTCGACATCACTACCCCCGGCACCAAAGACATCACCGAGATCTGGCTTGAACCAGAGGTTCGGATTTCGGTGAATCGCGTCCGCCAGCGTCGACCGGATTTGGTGGCGGCATAGCCGTCGGTGCGCCCGTGTCGCGCAGACCCAGAAAATTCGACGCGGGCGAAAAAGCGTGCGCTAGTTTGCGCGATGTTGATCGAGACGCACGCGCACTTGGATTACCCTGATTTTCAGCCTGACTTGGCGGAGATTCTACAACGCGCCACGGACGCGGGCGTGACGCGTATCATTACCATCGGCACTTCCATCGCGAGCAGCCGGCGGGCGATCGAGCTGGCGGAAGCGCATGCGAATGTTTACGCGGTCATCGGCGTGCACCCGACGGTGGAGGATGAGGGGGACGATGTGATGACGCCGCTGCGCGAGCTGGCGCGGAGCCCACGGGTGGTGGCGATCGGCGAGACGGGTCTGGATTATCATCGCCTCCCGAGCGCGGAGGTGGCGAAGGAAAAGCAGGTGCAAATTTTGGGACGAACGTTGCAGAGCTCGACGGAGGAGGAGGTGGAGGCGGGCATTCACGACGGCGCTGACAAGGCGCGGCAGGCGAGTCTGTTCGAGCAGCAGCTCGATCTGGCCGTGGAACTGGGGCTGAACGTGGTGGTGCACCAGCGCGATGCCTGGGAGGACACGCTCGCCTTGATGGCGCCCTACGCGGGGAAATTGCGCGGCGTTTTCCATTGCTTCGGCGGGACGCTGGAGCAGGCGGAGGAAGTGCTGGCGCTGGACCATTTGGTCTCGTTTACCGGGATCGTGACTTTCAAGAATGGCGCGACCGTCCGGGAGGTGGCGGCGCAGTTGCCGATCGGGAAGTTCATGGTGGAAACGGATTGCCCGTATCTGGCGCCGGTGCCGCACCGGGGGAAGCGTTGCGAGCCGGCCCACACGCGCCTGGTCGCGGAATCGATCGCGGAGGCGCGCGGGATCGAGTTGGAGCAACTGGCGAAGTGGACGACCGCCACCGCGGAGACGTTTTTCAGGTTTGACCGGGTATGAGCGCAATGTCTCAGCGAATGCTGCGGAGGACTTTTGCGTTGGGGATCGTGGTCCTGGCGTCTTCCTGCGTGAGCCCGGATACGCGGCATCATGTGGTGATCAGCGTGCCGGAGCAGCGGCTGGCGATTCTCGATGAGGGGAAGCTGATGGCGACGTATCCGGTTTCGACCTCGAAATTCGCGTTGAGCGATTTGCCGGGAAGTCGCGGGACGCCCTTGGGCGAGCTGGAAGTGGCGGATAAAATCGGAGGCGGCGCGCCGTTGGGCGCGGTCTTCAAAAGCCGCCGGCGGACCGGGGAAATCCTGGCGCCGGATGCGCCCGGCCGGGATCCGATCGTGACGCGAATCCTGTGGCTAAAAGGCCGGGAGCGTCAGAACGCGAACGCGTACGGGCGGATGATATACATTCACGGGACGGCGGAGGAGCGGAGGGTGGGACAGCCCGCGAGCTATGGCTGCATCCGGATGCGTTCGCGCGATGTGGTGCAGCTCTATGAGGTGGTGGGAGCGGGCGCGCGGGTGAGCATTCTAAATGCGCCGCTGGCGGCGATGGTGCCAGCCTTCTCGTCTGCGCCCGAGGTGGCCATGGCTTTACCAGCCGCTGTCGATAACGCGGCGCAGGAGCGATAATTTTTTAAACGCTCGGTAACCGCCCTGGCGGATAGGAGCGTCGCCTCTTCGTCTACGGCAACTTGCCTAATTGCTCCTGCGCGGAACGCGAGGAGAGCGCGGCGATGTCGGCATCGACCATGATCTGGACGAGTTCGGCGAAGCGGACTGTGGGTTCCCAATCGAGCAGCTTCTTCGCCTTTGCGGGGTCGCCGATAAGCAACTCGACTTCGGCCGGACGCTCGTAGCGGGCGTCGTGTTTGACGAATTCCTTCCAATCGAGATCGGCGCGGGCGAAGGCCACCTCGCAGAATTCCTGCACGGTGTGGGTCTCGTTCGTGGCCAGAACGAAGTCGTCGCCGCCGGCGTCGTGCTGCAGGATGCGCCACATGCCTTCGACGTAGTCGGGCGCGTAACCCCAATCGCGTTTCGCGTCGAGGTTGCCGAGGAAAAGTTCCTTTTGCAGTCCGAGCTTAATCGCGGCGACCGCGCGCGTGATCTTGCGCGTGACGAAGGTCTCGCCGCGACGCGGGCTTTCGTGGTTGAAGAGGATGCCGTTAGAGGCGTGGAGGTCGTAGCTTTCGCGGTAGTTCACCGTGGCCCAATAGGCGAAAACCTTCGCCACTCCGTACGGGCTGCGCGGCCAGAAGGGGGTTGTCTCCGTTTGCGGAACCTCCTGCACCTTGCCGAACATTTCGCTACTCGAGGCTTGGTAAAAGCGGGGCTTTATGCCGGTCTCGCGCATCGCTTCGAGAATGCGGATGGTGCCAACGCCGGTGACATCGGAGGTGTACTCCGGGATATCGAAGCTGACGCGGACATGGCTCTGCGCGGCAAGATGGTAGATCTCGTCCGGCTTCAAATTATAGAGAAGCTTCACCAGATTCACCGAGTCACTCAGATCGCCGTAATGCAGGAACAGCTTTACGCCGTTGATATGCGGATCGGCGTAAAGGTGGTCGATACGGGAAGTGTTAAAGGTGCTGGCGCGGCGAATAATGCCGTGAACCTCATACCCTTTTTCGAGGAGCAGTTCCGCGAGGTAGCTTCCGTCCTGTCCGGTGATGCCGGTAATAAGCGCTTTTTTCATTTTAGAGCGGCCATGGCCGGCGATTGACCTAGCATGAACTAGCCGGGTTGCACGCTGAAATCTGCCAGCGCTTTGCGTTGCGCGTCGATCAATTGCGCGATGCCTGCCCGGCTCAGAGTCAGCATCGTGTCCAATTCCGCGGGTGAAAACGTGGCTTCCTCGCCGGAGCCTTGCAGCTCAACAAACTCTCCGCTCTCAGTCGCGACGAAATTGAAATCGACCGAGACAGCCTTGTCCTCCTCGTAGTTGAGATCGAGCACCGGCACGCCCTCCCAGACGCCAGCACTGACCGCCGCGACCAACTGCCGAATCGGGGAAGCGGGCAGGATCCCTTTTTCCACCAAGACCTGGCAGGCGAGCGCCACCGCCAGACTTGCACCCGTGATCGAAGCGGTGCGGGTGCCGCCGTCGGCCTGTAGGACATCGCAATCCACCCAGATCGTGCGAGGCCCCAGTTTCTCCAGGTCGATGGCCGCCCGGAGCGAGCGGCCGATCAGCCTTTGGATTTCGCTGCTCCGGCCATCGAGCCGACCTTTTGCGATATCGCGGGGCT
The DNA here is from genome assembly GCA_038233435.1 of Chthoniobacterales bacterium. GTDB lineage: Bacteria > Verrucomicrobiota > Verrucomicrobiia > Chthoniobacterales > UBA10450 > JACCTI01. Next base: position 1,127 of record JBBSLZ010000019.1, on the reverse strand, counting down.
TCCTTGGCCGCGTCGAATAAGGAAGCATGGAGTATTCGGCGGTCAGCCAGCCGCCGCTAACCCGCTGCTCCTTCATCCAGCGGGGGACACCCTCCTCGATCATGACGCCACAAATTACCTGCGTGCGCCCCATCGAGACAAGGACCGAACCGCTCGCGTGGGGAGCGATTCCCGGTTCGAAATGCACGGGACGAAGCTGATCGGGCGCACGGCCATCGGGGCGATTCACGGGCCACGATAAGCGATCCACTCGTCTGCGCGAGCCAAAACCTTCATTCGAAAAGAACCCCTAAACGGGGCCGTCGACCAGCCTTGGAAAAAGCCCTCCCGCGACCTCAATCACCGATAGGGGACCTAACCGGGCCGCACCTTCCCCTTTCCCTCCCGGTTCACTGCTTCCCCCGTTTTGACCGGTCGTGGGCCCACCTCGGAGCAGGGTAGCTCGCCTCGATCGCCGGCACGAAAAAGCCCGGCAACTTGTTTCCAAGATGCCGGGCATAAATTCTGGCGACGTCCTACTCTCGCACAACCTATAGATGCACTACCATCGGGGCTGCAGCGTTTCACTTCCGTGTTCGGAATGGGAACGGGTGGTGCCACTGCGCTATGATCACCAGAGGGCGGAGCCGGTCGCGGGCTCGAGCGCCCTTCGACTCCGATTCTCTGGCGATTTTGCCAGTTTATTTTCAAAAGAACCATTCTGCTGATTCTCTGATATCTACATACAGGGACAGTGTCCGCAATTTTCAAGGCTTTGTTTTCTTCAAATATGTCATTCCCCTCAATTTACCGCCGCATCGATCTTGCGACCGACGCGACGGGTTAATTGAAAAGTAAATGACCAAGCCGAACGAGTTATTAGTATCACTTAGCTGAATACATTACTGCACTTACACCAGTGACCTATCAACGTGGTGGTCTACCACGACTCTTCAGGGAGATCTCATCTTGGGACAGGCTTGGCGCTTAGATGCTTTCAGCGCTTATCCTTTCCGAACATAGCTACCCAGCACTGCCGTTGACACGACAACTGGAACACCAGCGGTTCGTCATTCCCGGTCCTCTCGTACTAAGGAATGAACCCCTCAATTCTCCTGCGCCCACAGTGGATAAGGACCGAACTGTCT
>JBBSLZ010000018.1:0-24041 GCA_038233435.1 Chthoniobacterales bacterium | reverse complement strand
TCGACGCCCTCGGCGGCACGCCGCCGCGCTTCTACATGTGGACGCCGTTTTACTTCTTCGGAATGCCGTTTGTCTTCGCCGATCCCGGCGCATCGCACGAGTCGCTTGGCAAGAAATCCTTCCAAGGCCACGACTACGACGTCGCTAAGATCACCTTCAAAGCCGGCACCGGCGATTCGCCCGACGATTATTACATCGCCTACGTCGATCCCGCGTCGGGGCAGTTGAAGCTCGCGGTGTATGTCGTCACCTATTCGTCGATTCGAAAAGACAAGCCGGTCGATCAACTCGAGCCGCACGCGATCGTCTTCGCCGATTGGCAGGAGGTCGACGGCCTCAAGGTGCCGAAGACCGCCCGCTACTACGCGTGGAAGAACGACACCATCGAAGGCGAGCCGCTCGGCGAGATGGAATTTTCGAAGGTCCACTTCGCGGTCGAAGCGCCCGAGGCCGCGAAGTTCGCGAAGCCAGCCGACGCCGTCGTCGCCCCAAAGCCGTAGCCCGCCGACCGTAGCACAGGCATCCTGCCTGTGGGGACACCGGGCGTCTCGCCCGGTGCGTCGGCGTCAGCAGTGCAGCCCAAAAGAGTCACCGGGCAAGATGCCCGGTCTCCGCACGGGCGAGACGCCCGTGCTACGCCGCCGCGCTTCGATTCACAAAACTCCCACGCCCGGGGTTGAGACTTCGAAAGCGCAAGCTGAGAGTGTCCCCCGCGCCATTCACGGATCACTTTTCACCATTCACATTTCCTCGCCGCCATGCCCGCACTGAGCAAAGAAGATAAACTGCGTCTCCTCACCCTTCTGCTCGAAAGCCGCCACGGCGATTTGCGCGAACAAAATCTAAATCGCCAAGGCAAAGGCCACTTCCACGTTTCCGGAATGGGCCACGAAGGCCTCGCCGCGCTCGGGATCGCGATGACCGAAGGCGATTACGTCTGCCCATATTACCGCGATCGCGGCCTCGTCCTCGGTCGCGGCGTCGCCTCGGCAGAGCTGGCCTTGGATTACTTCGCGAAGCGGAAAGGCCAGAGCCACGGCCGCCAGATGCCGTCGCATTACAGCTACGCCGCCCGCGGTATCTGGAGCGTGCCCACGCCGACGGGCGCCCAACTTCTTCCCGCCTGCGGCATCGCCTGGGGCATCCAGCTCGACAAAAAACCAAATGTCGTCGTGACCACCATCGGCGACGCCGCCACGCGCCAGGGTGACTTTTACGAAGCCGTCTGTTTCGCCAAAGAACGTCAGCTCCCCGTCCTTTTCGTCGTCGAAGACAACAAGTACGGCATCAGCAGCCCAACCAAAAAAATCACGCCCCGCGCGCTCGATGTCCTCCAGCCTAACGACTGGCAGGAAATCGACGGCAGCGACGTGCAAAAAATCTACGACGCCGGTTTCGCCGCCTTCGAGAAGATGCGCCGAGGCGGCGGCCCCGCCTTTTTCTGGGTCAACATGGAGCGCCTCTCCAGCCACACCAGCTCCGATGATCACAAGCTCTACCGCAGCGCCGAGGAAATCGAAGGGCTCAGCAAAGGCGACCCGCTCACCGTCTGGAGCGAACGCCTGATCAGCGAAGGCATGCTCACCGCCGAAGCCTACGAGAAGCTCGACAAAGAAATCAAAGAACGCGTCCGGGCCGAGTTTAACGAGGCCGACCGCGCCGAAGATCCCCGCGCCGACGAACTCGAACTCCAGGTCACCGGCGAACTCCCACAGCTCGACGATGAAGTCCGGCCCGCCGGCAAAGACAGCATCGGCGACACCGTCAACCTGCCCCTGCGCCTCGGTCTGGAACGCGACGCGAACCGGATCATCTTCGGCGAAGACGTCGAGGACCCTAAAGGCGGCGTCTTTCGCCTCACCCAAAAACTCTCCACCGATTTCCCCGCGCAGGTTTACAACTCCCCGCTCGCCGAATCCACCATCATGGGCGTCGCCTGCGGCCTCGCCTCCTACGGCAAACGGCCCGTCTTTGAACTCCAGTTCATCGACTTCATCGGCCCGGCCTGGAACCAGATCGTCACTAACCTCTCGAACCTGCGCTGGCGTTCCTACGGCAGTTGGACCTGCCCCATCGTCATCTACGCGCCCTACGGCGCCTACCTTCCCGGCGGCAGCCTCTGGCACAGCCAAGCCAACGAGGCCCCGCTCGCGCATTACCCCGGCATCAACATCGCCATCCCGAGCACCCCCGAAGACGCCGCCGGCCTCCTCTGGAGCGCGATGCACGCCGAGGATCCCACCTTCGTCCTCATCCCGAAACATCTCCTTTGGGCCGAACACGAATCCGCAGAGCCGGTCCGCGCCGTCTCGTTAGGCAGCGCGCGCAAACGTCACGCCGGCTCCGAGGTCACGCTCGTCGCCTGGGGTAACACGGTCGAGAAATCACTCGAAGCGCTCGAGAAAATCGGCGACGCCACCAGCGTGGACCTGATCGATCTGCGTTCTATCATCCCATGGGACAAAGCGGCGATTGAAGATTCCGTCTGCCGCACCGGTCGCCTCGTCGTCGTCCAGGAGGACAACGAAAATTGCAGCGTCGGCCAGATGATCATCTCGCACATCACCGCCCACCCAGAGATCTGGGCCGAACTCGTTAGTCCGCCCATCCTGGTCAGCAAAACCAACGTCATGATCGGCTACAACCCGATCTACGAATACGCCGCGCTCCCCGATGTGGACCGCATCATCGCCGCCGTCGAGAAAGCGATGTCGATGGAGACGGCGCGCCCCCGCGCCGAAGTTTCAAAGGCCGCCGCGCCGAAGAGAGACCGGCCCGAGGGCGGGCCGGCTCCAACGCCGCCCGCAAAACCCGCCGCCACCGCGAGCAAAGCCACGCAGCAAACCCACAGCATCATCGTTCCGATCATGGGCGAAGGCATTCGCAACGCCAAAGTCGTCGCGCTTCTGAAGCAACCCGGCGACCCCGTCGAACTCGACGATCCGCTCTGCGAGGTCGAAACCGACAAAGCGGTCTATCCGATCGAAGCCTCCTTCGCCGGCACCATGGGCGAATGGAAAACTGCCGTCGACGCTGTCGTCGATATCGGCCAGGACATCGGAACGGTATTGGGTTCTGAAAGCGAATTGGACGAGCAGATGGAAGATATCGTCGACGGGATTGTCGACGAGAGCAGCGAGCCGAAAGAGACGAAGCCGCCAAGCTCAACGAGCCCCGCGACAACGCGTACCCGTGCGATCGAACCGGCTCTGACACCGACGATTACCCGCCGATTGGGCCGCGTCGTTCCCGCAAATCTCCAGATCGATGCGCGTTGGGATACGATTCGCGACGCGCGTGCTGCGCTGAAGAAATCGGAAGGCAAAGCTGCCGCCTCGCCCTCCGTGATGGTGGCTTGGGCAGTCGTGAGGGCAATGGAGAAACACGCCCCCTTTCGCCGCCTCATGCTGGAAGACGACAGCATCGTCGAGCACGCCGAATTCGATCTCGGCATCGCCGTCTCGCTCGAAAACGATCGCCTCGCCACCGCCGTCGTCACGAAGGCGAACACGCGCGCTTGGCCCGATTTCGTGAAGCGCTACAACGAAAGTGTCGAAGGAACGCGCACCGGTCGCGTCGACGCACTGAACGCCCCGCTCGTCATCAGCAGCCTCGGGGCTTTCGGCGTACGCGCCGCCGCCCCCATCGTCGTGCCGCCGTCCATCGCCACGCTTTTCATTGGTTCCGCGCATCAGGAAATGTTCGGCAACGGAAGAAGCGCCCAGTGCGCCGAAGTGATTACGCTCTCGCTCACCTTCGATCACCGCGTCGTCAACGGAGCTGGAGCCGCCAGCTTCGTCCACGAAATCAAAAAGCAGATCGAAGCCCTCGAGGTGCCGCAAGCCGAGACCGCCTCGCCAACGAGTTAAGCGGCGCCGAGCCACCGCAACGTCCGCGCGTCCGACCAGAGGCCGGGGAGCGCACGCTTGCAGTCCCGCCGCTGCGGGAGTCTTCGCATTCTGCGAAGACGAACTTTGCTTGGCGCGGGCAAGTCGAAGACAAGATCTGGGAAGAAAAAGCCTGTTTCGACAGAATGCTTCAACCAGCACGCCTGAAGGCGCGCCGTCCCTAATCGTTGCGACCACAACGCTCCTAAGTGCCCGTCACGGGATTGTCCGTCACCCGTTCCACGGGTTGGGAATCGGCGCGTAGGGAACCCCGGATTTCCTCCCGCAACGCGGAATCCACTCCGGGCTACATTCCGTCGCGCCTTCGGCGCTGAGGAAGACGGTGCCAGCTCCCTCCTCAGATCATTCCTCCGCCGTCCACGAGCGCGACAACTGCGCGCCGGGAATGGCCGGGAGCGCGTTGCCCGCTTCCGCGTAATGCGAAGTGTCGTTGTAGAGCGAGAGACGGGCACGCGTCGGATCTTTGAAGTCGACGATCGTCAGCGAGGCAGGCTTCAGGTCCAAATTATCGCGGAAGCGGCGCAGATCGAAGCCAAGAAATGAACTCACCAGCAGCCGAATCGTGGCCTTGTGGGAGACGACCATGATTATTTCGCCAACATGTTTCTCGACCAGCTCGACTAAAACCGGCAGCGCCCGCGCGGTCACGGCGAGACCGCTCTCCCCACCCTCCGGCGCAGAGGTGAACGGGTCGCGTTCCCACGCTTCCGCCTCCTCGGGATAACGTTCCTCCACTTCCTTCCGGGTCAGGCACTCCCAGTGGCCGTGCGAAATTTCGCGGAGACCATCGCGCTTCTCCACCGGGAGCTGATGCGGCGCGGCCAGGATATTGGCGGTTTCGATGGTGCGACCCAGCGGTGAAGCGTAAACGGCGGCAATCTTCTCGGCGCCCAGGCGCACCGACAGCCGCTGCGTTTGCGCGCGGCCTTCATCGGAAAGATCCACATCGGTCGCGCCCGCGAAACGATCCTCTGCGGAAAGAACGGTGGCCCCGTGGCGGACAAGGAAAACGCGCGTGGTGGAGGACATGGCTGAAATATTGCCGCTCGCTGCGGCCGATGCGAGCCCAAGCTTGCGCCAGCTATTTTGCGGCCGCCGCACCGCGTCCGGCCCGCGTTCCGGTGGACATGCAACCTTGTAGGAGATAGCCGCCCGTGGGCGCTTCCCAATCGATCATCTCGCCGGCGGCGAAAAGCCCCGGAAGTTTGCGCACCATCAGGTTCTCGTCCAGCTCCCGCCAGGCCACGCCACCGGCGGAAGAGATCGCTTCCGCGATCGGTCGCGGTCCGGCTAGCGGGATAACGAACTGCTTCACCCGCGCTACAAATTCTTCCGATGTGGTGGCCGGCTGGCCGTGAAAAAATTCCATCAACGCAGTCGCGGCCGGGCTCAGCTTCAAGGCTCGCGCCCACTCCGTGGCCTGCTTCGTTTGCGCCAAGCGTTCACGCAGCGCCTCGGAGGAGAGCTGCGGTTTCAGGTCCAGCGTCATCATCGGCTCGTCCATTGCGCGCAAGACGGGGCCGAGCCGGTAGATCGCCCCGCCCTCGATACCATGTCGCGTGATCAGCAGCTCGCCCGAAACCGACTCCGCGCCCGCCGTCACGGTAAGATTCTTGAGCGGCAATCCCTCCGCGCGCGCCAGCAACTCTGGCGGCCAATCGACATTCCAACCGCAATTCGCCGGCGCCCACGGCGTAATTTCAACTTCAAACTCCGACAAGAGCGCGGGCCAGGCGCCATCCGATCCAGTCTCCGGCCACGAAGCACCACCCAACGCCAGCACGATCGCGGATGCGGCCAAAACCAGCTCACCACCCTCCGTCTGAAACTCTGCACGCCAACCGTCCGAATCGCGTCTCAGTTTGAGCAAACGCGCGCCGAGTTCGAAGCGCACTCCGCTCTCGCGCAGCCGCGTCGTCCACGCCCGCAAAAGTCCGGCCGCTTTTTGTCCGCTCGGAAAGATGCGTCCGCTGGAACCGACATACGTCTCCACGCCTAATCCGGCGGCCCAGGCTTGCAGCTCCTCCGGTCCGAACTCGCCTAACAAGTCGAGCCAGCGCTCCGCTTCCGCGCCGTAGCGCTCCGGGAAGTTCGCCACCGGCTCGCTATGGGTCAGGTTTAATCCGCCTTTCCCCGCGACCAGCAATTTGTGACCGACGGCGCGCTGCGCTTCACACAGCGTGACGCTTGCGCCCGCCGCGCTGGCCACTTCCGCGGCGCGCAACCCGGCTGGACCGCCACCGATGACGAGTAGAACTGACATCCCGGAGCATAGTGCAAGCCCCGAGGCACTTCACCCGCTGGGTCGGAACGACTCCATTTTTCAAACTGCACTCCCACTTCCGGCGGAGACAATATCCGAAAACTTCGAGGCACGAGACGAAGGCAAGCGTCCTACCTTGGTCCGGGGATACGTTCCATCTTAAGTTGAACGGCCAGGTTGTTCTTGATCCCCGGCACCCGAATGGCCAGCCCTTTCCCGTCGAGACTCTTCGGCCCGTGAATCTCCGTGAGACGGCCATCTGGATGCAGGACTTCCAGTTTGGCGGCGCCGTAGTATTCGGCCTGATCGCCGCCGGCACCGTCCAGATTCGCGAAGGACAGCATCAGCGTTCCGTCAGCGATTTTGTAAGTCAGCATGTGATAAACCACCGTGCTCACGCGTGATTGGCTATCCATCCGATAGTCTCCCGCTAGAGTCAGTTTCCTGGCGCCATCCAGCGCCCGCTGCACGAAAGCGGTATCCCGGCTCGGATGAATGACCCTTTCGCCGAAGACCTTCGTCCCGACTAACTGCGCCCGGATCATGACATGGTCATCGATCGGTGAGATCAGCAGCGTTTGATAGAACTTCGGACTGACGGTGTTCTGTAACACGCGCGGCGAAATGAGCTTCGTTTCGGGAAGCGTTTTACCAGTTAATTCCAGAACGCCAGCGTAGCTGACGCCCGCGAAAGCGAGGACGGCGAGGATAACGAGGGGTGCTTTCATAACTGCATGCTATGACCGGCCACGAATGTTACGAGCTTTATTTGCGTGTTTAATGGCGGAGAAATAGGGGAAGTGACCGCCCGATCAAAGTGACTTTCCGATCGCCGAAAAGAGACGATTGGTGGTGCAAGTTTCCAACTTGCACGTTCCTTCCTGTAAGTTGGAAACTTGCACTACGAAGAACCCGATCCCAAGCCGGCGCGCCATCATCCATCTCGACATGGATTGCTTCTATGCCGCGATCGAGGTGCGCGACCGCCCGGAGTTGAAAGGCAAACCGGTGGGCGTGGGCGGCACGCGCGATCGGCGCGGCGTCCTGACCACTTGTAACTACGAGGCGCGCGCGTTCGGCGTCCACTCGGCCATGCCTACCGTCATGGCGTTGCAGCGCTGCCCAAAGCTCATCGTGGTGCCGACGCGCTTTGATGTTTACCGCCGCGAGTCCGCCACCGTGCGCGCCATCTTGCATCGCTTCACTAAACTGGTCGAGCCGCTCTCGCTCGACGAAGCCTATCTCGATGTGACCGACCACCCGGGCGCCCCCGGGCCCCTCGCCCAGATCATTCGCCAGCTCATTTTCCGGAAGACTAGATTGACCGCATCCGCCGGGATCGGGCCGAGCAAGCTGATCGCTAAAATAGCGAGCGATCTGAACAAACCGAACGGCCAGGTGGAAGTGAAACCGGAACAGGTGGCTGAGTTTATGGCCCCACTGCCGGTGCGGAAGCTTTGGGGCATCGGCGCCGTTACGGAACAGAAGATGGAACGCCTCGGGGTGGCCATTTGCGCCGATCTGCAGCGCTTTTCTCGCGTGCAGTTATCGGAGCATTTCGGGAAGTTCGGACTGGAACTCTACGACCAATGCCGGGGGATTGATGACCGCGCAGTCGAGCCCGATCGCGCGCGCAAATCGCTCAGCAACGAAGAGACGTTCTCGAGCGATCTGCACACGCTCGAAGAATGCGAGGAGCGCTTGCCGGAGTTATTCGAAGAGCTGGCCGCCGAGTTGGCGCAGAAAGCGCCGGAACGGGTCGTGACCAAGATTTTTGTGAAGCTGAAGTTCGTCGATTTCACCCGCACAACGATCGAGCGCGCCGGGCTGCCACTGGCTTTCGAGGCATTCCAGACGTTGTTGCGGGAGGCCTTCGCACGCACTGGCAAAAGCGTGCGTCTAATGGGCGTAGGCGTGCGTTTCGCGTCGCGCGAGGTGGCGGAAGCGCAGTTGCCGTTGCTATAGGGGCCACCTTCACGCTCGCGCGCGTCGGAGCGCGGAAAGCGTGTAGAGTATCCGCCTTCATGAGTGTTTTTACCCCGCTTTCCCTGCGCGATGTGCAATTTCGTAATCGCATCGGTGTTTCGCCGATGTGCCAGTATTCGAGCGAAGATGGCTTCGCGACCGACTGGCATCTCGTTCACCTCGGCAGCCGCGCGGTCGGGGGCGCGGGGATGGTGATGGCGGAGGCAGCGGCCGTCCTGCCAGAAGGGCGGATCAGCCCGCAGGATCTCGGGATTTGGAAAGACGAACACATCGAAATGCTGGCGCGCATTTTCCGTTTCATTGCCGAGCAGGGCGCGGTGCCGGCGATGCAATTGGCGCACGCGGGCCGGAAGGCGAGCACGGCGCCGCCGTGGGAAGGCGGCAAAGCGGTGAGCGAGGAAGAGGGCGGCTGGCGGCCAATTTTCGGGCCGAGCGCGCTGCCGTTTGCGGAGGACGATATCGTGCCGGTGGAGTTGGAGGCGGCGGGGATTCAGCGCGTGGTGGCGGCTTTCGCGGAAGCGGCGCGGCGCGCGTTGAAAGCGGGTGTGCAGGTGATCGAAGTGCACGCGGCCCACGGGTATTTGATTCATGAATTTCTTTCGCCGCTGAGCAACAAGCGCACGGATCAGTATGGCGGCTCGTTTGAGAATCGGACACGCGTGGCGCGTGACGTTGTGGAAGCGGTGCGACGAGTTTGGCCGGAGCAATATCCGCTGCTGGTGCGCATCTCGGCCACGGATTGGATCGAAGGTGGTTGGGACATCGACCAATCCGTCGCGCTCGCGCAACAACTAAAACCGCTCGGCGTGGACATGATCGATTGCTCTTCCGGTGGCGCGGCGCCGGGGGCCAAGATCCCCACTTGTCCCGGCTACCAGGTGCCGTTCGCGGCCCGCATTCGCCGCGAAGCGGAAATCGCGACCGCGGCTGTGGGCACGATCACCACGCCCGATCAGGCGGAGGAAATCCTCGAGCAGGAAAGCGCCGATATGATCCTGATGGCGCGCGAATTCCTGCGTGATCCTTACTGGCCGCTAGGAGCGTCTTTCCAGCTCGGCGGCGACGTGGAGCCTCCGGTGCAGTACGGCCGCGCTTTTCAGCATTGAGCGATGTCCTGGCCGGTCATCCTATTCTACAAATACGTCACGATCTCCGCGCCGGAGGCCTTCGCGGCGGAGCAGCGCGCGCTTTGTGTTTCGCTGGGTTTGAAAGGCCGCCTCTTGATCGCCGCGGAAGGAATCAACGGCACACTGGCCGGTCCGGCGGAGGCGATCGACGAATACGTGAATGCGCTGCATCGCGATCCTCGCTTTGCCAAAGTGGAGATGAAGCGCAGCGCGGGCGACGTGCAGACGTTTCCTAAGCTGGTGGTGAAAGTGCGGCGCGAGATAGTCACACTGGGATTGCCGGAGCTGCCGCCGAGTCAGGCGAATCAGCTCACGCCCGCGGAATGGAAACGAATGCTGGAAGAGGATCCCGAGGTGGTCCTGCTCGATGTCCGCAATCGTTTCGAATCCGACGCGGGCCAGTTCGCGAACGCGGTCGCGTGCGAGATCGAAAACTTTCGCGACCTGCCAGACTACGTCGAGCGGCTTGAGCCGTTGAAGGAAAAGAAGGTGCTGATGTATTGCACGGGCGGGATTCGTTGCGAGAAAGCTTCGGCGCTACTGCAGAGCCGCGGCTTCGAGCGCGTCTTCCAATTGCACGGCGGCATTGTGACCTACCAGGAACAGTTCGGGAACGAGCATTGGCAGGGCGAGTGTTTTGTTTTCGATCAACGGATGACGGTGAAGGTGGACGACGGGCTGGTGCAGATCGGGCGCTGCGCGCATACCGGGCGGCCGACGAGCCGGTTTGTGAATTGTTTGCACGATCCTTGTCACAAGCTCTTCATCCTCGCAGAGGAAACGGAGCAGGAGAATCCGGACCATCGGCTCTGTCCGGAGTGTCTGGCGAATGGCATCCGCTTCGCGACCGCGGAATACATCGGGCGCTAGACGCGCTCGCCGATGTAGATCATGTGCGCTGCGCGCTTGGCGCGCTCGTGCGCTTTGGCGGGATATTCTTCGGTGAGGAATCCCGCGCGCGCGAGAGCGTTGAGAAAGGCCGGCTCGCGCTCCGCCGACCAGAACGCGACGCGACCGTCCGGCTTCAGAGCGCCTCGAATCAATCCCAATCCGCGCCGGTTGTAGAGCCGGGAGTTTTTCGTCTGCACAAAGGAGGTTGGGCCGTTATCGACATCCAGCAGGATAGCGTCGTAGGGCTTTTGGCTGCTGCGCTTGATGACGGCGAAGACATCGGCCACGAAGACTTCCACGCGCGGGTCTTTCACCCAGCCGGCGTGCTTTGGCCCGAGTAACTCGCGATTCCACCGCACCACTTCCGGCAGCAGTTCGGCTACGTGCGCCACGCCGTCCTTTCCCATCAGCTCGAGCGTGCGCTTCAAACTAAAGCCAAGGCCAAGGCCGCCGATCAAAACGCGCGGCGCGGCTTTTTCACTCAGATATTTGCACGCCTGCTCAGCCAGCAGCAGCTCCGAGGTGGTGGCGCCGGTGCTCATGAGCTGGCGGCCGTTCAGCTTCAGAAAATATTCGCCGTCGTGCTCGTGCAAGATGAGGCGGGAACCATCGGGCGTCTGCACTTCACCGAGTCTGCGGAAGGGAATCATCGGACGAGTTTCGCCAGATTTTTAGGCAGCGGTGATTCAAAGCGCAGCTGCTCGCCCGTGACCGGATGCGGAAAGACCAAGCCGCGGGCGTGAAGCGCGAGGCGATGCGCGGGATTGGTGCGGGCGTGATATTTCTCGTCGCCGACGATGGGGTGGCCGAGATCGGCCAGTTGCACGCGGATCTGGTGGCGGCGGCCGGTTTCCAGCTCGAGCGCGACGAGAGTGCGCTTCGCAGCACGCTCCAAAACCTGATAGCGCGTGATCGCGTGCCGCGTTTGCGCACTAACAGGCGCGCTCCGCACGCGATACGGGCTCGTCTCGTCGAGGTGAGAATCGAGCACGCCGCTATCTTTCTCGATCCTGCCTTCCACGACTGCTTCGTAGCGTTTCGTGACCGTTTCCCAACCGCCTTGCAACGCAGCTTTCGCTTCGGGCGTTTTGGCGAAGACCATCAAGCCCGACGTTTCCTTATCGAGACGGTGCACGATCCAGATGCGATCGCGCGCGTGATCTTTTCCCTGGCGGACGTAATCGGTCAGTTGGAAATAGGCGGTCTTCTCGTCTTCCGCCACGCTGGCCACGCTGAGGAGATTCTCCGGCTTATCGATCACGATCAAGGTGGCGTCCTCGTGGTAAACCTGCATCCCGGAAGCCAGCTTCGTCTTCGGAATGGCGAAGCGATCGGAGCGGATCGCGACGACATCGCCCGGTTGCAGTGCGTGATTAAACTGGCTGGTCGGGCGGCCGTTTACGGTCACGGCCTGGTATTTCAGCCAGGTGCGAATCTGCTTCTTCTTTTCGTTAGGCCACTGCGCGAAAAGGTAGCTGAGCAGTTCGGCCGGGGCGCTGACTTGGAGAGGCTGGGGCATCGGGGCTAGGTGGACCAGGTGGGCGGGCGCTTTTCCAGGAAGGCGGCGACGCCCTCTTTCGCTTCCGCCGATTCCCGCGCTTCCATGTGAAAGGCGAGCGCCTTCCCGATGTCCTGACGGACGGTGGTGGGCCAAAGTTTTTCCAGCAGCCGTTTGGTGTTGGCGAGGGCTCCGGGCGCACCGGCGAGCACGCTGGCGACGATCTTCTGCGTCTCGCTTTCCAATTCCTCGCGCGCGACGACGCGATTGACGAGGCCGATTTCCCGCCCGCGCTCCGCTTCGAAGAGCTCGCCGCCGAAAAGCAATTCGCGCAGATCGCGCTCCCGCAATTGTCGGCGCAGAAAGGTCATGATCATGCCCGGCACCAAACCGCGCCGCACCTCGGGATAGCCGAGCTTAGTGCGCTCGGCCGCGATCACGAAATCGCAGGCGGACATCAGGCCAGTGCCGCCCGCGACCGCCGCCCCGTGCACCGCCGCGATCGTGATCAGACGCGTCTCGCTCAGCGTAATCAGCGTCTTCGCGACCAGCTCCGCGGAGGCGTGCGCTTTCGCCGGCTCGGCGACTTCGTTGAGATCCATGCCGGTGCAGAATGCTTTGCCGGCTCCCTTCAGAATGAGAATGCGCTGTTGATCGTCGGCACTGGCCGCCTCGACGGCGTCGATCAACTCCGTCATGAGTTCGATCGTGAGGGCGTTGCGGCGCTCGGGACGATTAAGCGTAAGGATCGTGACGCGCGGTGTTTGTTTCTCGATCAGGACGACGGACATGGGAGAGGATTGTGCAGGCGAGGCGCGTTGTCATCCCGAACCGCCGGCTCAGGATGACACGGTCGAGCGCCGGTTTCGCTCGCGGAACGGACATGTTAACATCCGTGACTTCTGTTCCATGGAATCCATCAAGCTCATCGAGTGTCCGCGCGATGCCTGGCAAGGTCTCCCGCGGCAAATCCCAACCGAACGGAAAGTGGAATATCTTCGCGCGCTGGTCGAGGCCGGTTTTCGCCACCTCGATGCGGTAAGTTTCGTTTCACCGAAAGCGATTCCACAGATGGCCGATAGTGAAGATGTACTGGCGAAAATGGGGACAACCGAAGGCGTCGAGGTCATCGGCATCGTGGTGAACGAGAAGGGCGCCGAGCGCGCCATCGCCACGGGCGCAGTGAACACGCTTGGGTTCCCGTTCTCAATTTCGGAGACGTTTTTGCGCCGCAATCAGAATCAATCGCTGGAGGAGAACCGGACGGCGCTGCAAAGGATCAGCGCGCGCGCGGGCGAGGCCGGCCTGGATGTGGTCGCCTACATCTCGATGGCTTTCGGCAATCCTTACGGTGATGCGTGGAGCGAGGAGGAAGTCGCGGAAGCCGCCAAGTTTATCGCAGGCCTTGGAATCAAATCAGTCTCGCTCGCGGACACGATCGGAGCGGCGGAACCGGAGCTGATCGAGCGCGTTGTGAGCGCCGTGATAGCCGACTCCACGGATTACGAGGTGGGCGTCCACTTGCACAGCACGCGCGCGCAGGCGGCGCCGAAAATCCTGGCGGCGTGCGATGCCGGCTGCCGTCGCTTCGACAGCGCCATGGGCGGACTGGGAGGCTGCCCGTTCGCGCAGAATGATCTGGTGGGAAATATCCCGACCGAGGAAGTCTTGCGCGCGCTCGAATCACGCGATCTCAAACTGCCGGTGCAAGATTCCCTGGCAGCCATCGCCAAGCTCAACCAGGCAATCGCTGACGAGTTTTCGGCGGCTTAAACCTGTACCACGCCCATTTTAAAGCGGGCTTTCGGAGTGGGCCGTGAGACGTAGGAGAGCAAACGCGTCAGGACATCGCGCGTTTCGTGCGGTTGAATGATCGCATCCACCCAGCCACGCGCGGCGCCGTAGCGGATGTCGGTTTGCTCTTCGTAGCTTTTCTTCACGGTGGCGCGGAGTTCTTCCAGCTCTTCAGGGGTCGATTTTTTGTCGCCACGATCTCGCGCGCGGGCGAGGACGCTGAAGACGGTATCGGAGGCCTGCGCGGCGCCCATGACGGCATAACGCGAGTTCGGCCAGGCAAGGATGAAATTCGGATCGTAGGCCTTGCCGCAGAGCGCGTAGTTGCCGGCGCCGAAGGAACCGCCCACCACCAGAGTGATCTTGGGCACGATGGAATTGCTGACCGCGTTAACGAGTTTGGCGCCGCTGCGGATGATGCCGCTTTGTTCGGCCGCGCCGCCGACCATGAAGCCGGTCACGTCCTGGAAGAAGATGATCGGGAGCCCGGTCTGGTTGCAATCCATGATAAAACGCGCGGCTTTGTCGGCGCTGTCGTGATAGATGACGCCGCCCATCTGGATGCCTTCCTTTTTTGTGCGCGCTTGCTGGCGTTGACTGGCCACAATGCCGACCGGCCGGCCGCTGATGCGCGCGTAGGTGGTCACCAGCGTTTTGCCGTAATTGGCTTTGTATTCGTCGAGCGAATCGGCATCGATGATCGAGCCGAGCAGGTCGCGCGCGTCGTACGGTTTGTGGCCGTCGAGGCTGATCACGTCGTAGACGGCGTCGGGCGATTTGGCGGCTTCGAATTTCTCCGGTTTCGGAGCGCGTTTAGCGGCTTCCGCTTCGGGCAGAAGCGCGACTAACGAGCGGATGCGCTTCAAGCAGGACTCGTCGTCCTTTTCATGAAAATCGACCGTGCCACTGATCTCAGCATGCATTTGGGCGCCGCCGAGATCTTCCTGTTCGATGACTTCCCCGATGGCGGCTTTGACCAAGGACGGGCCGGCCAAGTAAAGTCCGCTGCCCTCCGTCATCAAAATTTTGTCGCAAAGAACGGGCAGATACGCGCCGCCCGCGACGCAGTTCCCCATGATGGCGGCGAACTGTGGGATACCCGCCGCGGAGATGACGGAATTATTGCGAAAGATGCGCCCGAAGTCGTCTTCGTCGGGGAAGATTTCGTCCTGCATGGGGAGGAAAACGCCCGCGGAATCGACCAGGTAAATGATCGGCAGATTGCACTCGAAACCGATCCGCTGGGCGCGAATCAGCTTCTTCGCCGTCATGGGAAAGAACGCGCCCGCCTTCACGGTGGCGTCGTTCGCGATGATCAGGCACGGCACGCCGGCCACCTGGCCGATGCCGGCGATGGAACCGGCGGCGGGTATTTTCCCCCAATCAGAGTACATCTTGTAGGCGGCCCAAAGCCCGAGTTCGAAAAATGGCGAATCCTTGTCGAGCAGCTTCGCGATCCGCTCGCGGGCGAAGAGGCGCCCCAGTTTATGTTGCCGATCCTGGCCCGCTTTACCGCCTCCTTCACGCAGAATGGCTTCTTCTTCAGCGATCGCGGCGCAACGGTCGCGGAGTGGATTTGCAACGGCAGGAGTCGAGCGGGACATGAGGCAAGACCGGTAAGCCGCTGCACCCGACGAAGCAAGCGGGAGGGTGGTGGCGAGATGCGCGGAGGCTCTAGTAAACGTCGTTGTCCACGTCCGTGGAGTAGGCGGCGGATTCGCCGCGGATCGTCCGCAGACGCGCGCGGCTGCCGCGCTCCGACTCCGGACGATTGATACGCTCGAGGGCCAGGCGGACGAGAAGCGGCACGGCGGCGAGCGCCCCGAGCGAGACCAACGCGATCGCGGTGGCCTGTCGCACCGGGCTCTTGATTTTATCCGCCACCAGCATGCCGATGCCCAATCCGAAGGCCGTCCGGGTGAGCACGAGGAGGCTGTCCAGGGGAAGTTGGTCGCTGCTTTTCGGAATGGATATCGAAAGAGACATCGCCTACCTTTATACGTTCCGTTTTCGAAAAAGAAATGGGAAATCTCGCGGGCCGCGCGTTCGGGTTGCACGAGCATTTTAGATTATAAATGTCGCGACCTATCTATGCGTTAATTCTGGCCGGCGGAAGCGGCGAACGGTTTTGGCCGGTGAGCCGGCGCGTCCGGCCGAAGCAACTTTTGAAGCTCGTTTCCGAGCGCACGCTGCTCGAGGACACCGTCCAGCGCCTCGAAGGAATGGTCCCGCCGGAGCGGATCTTGATTCTGACTAATGTGGAGCAGGAAGCGGCCGTGCGTGCCTTGCTGCCGGATTTTCCGGAGGAGAACATCGTGGCGGAGCCGGCCAAGCGCGATACCGCGGCCGCGGTGGCGCTCGGCGCGGGTTGGGTGGCGGCGCGCGATCATCTCGCCACGATGGTGGTGCTGCCGGCCGATCACGTGATCAAGGACACGGCCGCCTTCCAGAGCACGTTGACCGCGGCCGCGGAGGTGGCGCAGGAAACGGGTGGGCTGGTTACGATCGGGATCAAGCCAACGTGGGCGTGTCCGGGCTTCGGTTACATCGAGCAGGGCGAACCCCTGCGAGAAGGCGTGCACCATGTGGTCCGTTTTCGCGAAAAACCGAACACGGAATTGGCGGAGACCTTCGTGCGGAAAGGGAATTTTCGGTGGAACGCAGGGATGTTCGTCTGGTCGGTCTCGACGGTGCTGAGTGAGTTTAATCGGCACGCGCCGGAGCTGGCCTGCTTTATCGCGCAACTGACGGTGCCGGAGATGTTCGACCGGACGCTCCAGAGCAGGTTTGCCGATTTGCCGAAGATTTCCTTCGATTACGCGATCATGGAAAAAGCCGATCGCGTTTTGATGGTGGAAGCCGGTTTCGATTGGGACGACGTGGGCAGTTGGCAGGCGGTGGCCTCTTATTTCACCAATGACGAGGACGGCAACGCCGCCAATGGCGATCTGACCGCGGTCGATTCTACGAACAACATCGTCTTCGATCAGGACGGCACCAAGGTGGCCTTGCTCGGGGTTCACAACTTGATCGTGGTCCGTACGGGCGACGCGCTCCTGGTCTGCCATCGGCACCAAGCCGAGCACATCAAGGAACTGATCGCCAAATTGCCGGAGGAACTCCAGTGAGCGAGATGCCGATCGTGCGCCGCATCCTGGGCATCGATTTCGGACGGGCGCGGATCGGGGTGGCCGTGTCCGATGAGTTGGGAATGCTGGCGCATCCATTGGAAACCGTGCCGGCCGCTCGGCTGGAGGCGGCGGCGAAACGGATCGCGCTCCTGGCCGCGGAAAAAAATGTGGAGCGGGTGGTTCTCGGGATGCCCCGCCACATGAACGGCGAACTGGGCACCGCCGCGGAAGAAGCGAAGGCTTTCGGGGAAAAATTACGCCCGCTGCTGGCCTGCCCGATCGTGTTTTGGGATGAGAGATTGACCACCCTGGCCGCGAATCGCGCGCTCCGGGATGCCGGCCAGAAGACGAAGCACACTCGCGGAGTCGTGGACCAGGTGGCCGCGCAAATGATTCTCCAAGGCTACCTCGACAGCGTGCAAGGCTCGATGCGGACAGGCCTCGATGTCGAACCGGCTTAAGCTCGTCCTGGCCTACGACGGCGCGCCCTTCGCCGGCTGGCAGAGCCAGAAAAATGGCGAGGCGGTGCAGGATCATCTCGAGCGAGCCCTGGCGCGGGTGACGGGGCGGAAGCTGCGTCTCCACGGGGCCGGGCGCACGGACGCAGGTGTGCACGCGCTGGCGCAGGTGGCGCACGTGGATTTGCCGCACCGTTCGCTCGACGAGGCGCAGTGGCCGGCGGCGTTCAACGCTTCCCTCGTTCCGGCGCTTCGCGTTTTGCGTTGCCATTACGTCGCAGAGACGTTTCATGCCCGCTTTTCGGCGCGGGGAAAAATTTATCGCTATCGTATTTGGAATGATCGCATCTTGCCGCCATTCGAAGCAGGCCGGGCGTGGCTAGTGGCCGCGCCGCTGGATCTGGAAGCGATGCGCGAGGCCGCGGGCGCTTTCGTGGGCCGGCACGATTTTGCCTCTTTCGCCGCCAATCGCGGCCAGCCGGTCCCTGACACCCGGCGGACGGTGGAATCGGTGCGAATCGGCCTGCGCGGCCGTCGCCTAACGATCGAAGTGGCGGGTGATGGTTTCCTCTACAAGATGGTGCGCCTGATGGTGGGCGCCTTGGTCCGGGCGGGGCGTCTCCCGGGCGCGGGCGGCGAAATCCGGAGTCGACTGGCGAATCCGGGCCGCGCTTTCCCGGCGGCGCGCTTCGTGGCGCCGGCCGCGGGATTAATTCTCGTCCGCGTGCGGTACTAAGCCTGCTTTCTACGTCGCGAGCATGCGGGTGGCAGAAGACCTGCTTTTCCCGGAAATGTAATGACCGCCGCGCCCACCACCAAATCCAAGCCAGCGGACGGCCAGGCCTCCGCCCTGCATCGAAGCCGGGCGTGGCTTTTCAGCCATAAACACTTTCACTTCAAGTTGCTGGCGGGAACGGGCGCGGGCGTGGCCGTGATCGTCTTCCTGGCCGGCGTCTTCCTTTTCGTCACTTACCGCAATCACAGTCAGGCCACCCTGCGCACACACACGATCGAGGTCCTGCGTCTGGCGAATGAGGTCGAAAACAATATCGCCGGGCTCGAGGTAAACCACCGCGGCTTCCTCCTGACCGGGCAGCCCTCATTCCGCGAGGCCTACCTGCAGCATCAGACCGCGATCAAGAAAAAGATCGAGAATCTGACCGATTCCATCGTGGAAAACCCAATGCAGCGGAAGCGTGTCATGAAGGTGCAGGAGCTGGTCCAGAAATGGATTACCGATGTGGCCGGACCGGCCATGGAAGGCAGTGCACCGCGCTCGGCGCTTCCCGCGGTGGCTCTCGGCGCTCCCATCCTCGAGGAAGCCCGCGAGGTCTTGCGCCACCTGGAAGACCAAGAACAGATCGTGCAGAACCAGCGGATGCGGGATCAGGATTGGGCGGCTCAATCCACTCAGATCCTCGACCTGCTCTCGAAGCTGGAGCGCTCAGTGATGGAGTTGGAAAAGGAGAAACGCGGCTACCTGCTCACGGGCGAGGCCGGCTACTCCGAGGCTTTCCGGCGAGCTTCCGCCGCTTTCGCCAACTACCGCGGTTACCTCTCCATCCTGGTGGCGCAAAACTCCGATCAAGGACGCCTCCTAAATGAGATCCGGACCGATGTGGAAACTTGGCTCGAGACCGCTTCTGTCCCCGCCATGGAAGCGAAACGGACCGGCCGCGATCCGGCGCCGGTCAGCCTCGATAACGGCACCAGCCTGATGACTGAGATTCAACGCAAGCTGGCCGCGTTCCAGCAAACCGAGATCGATCTGTATGAGAGCCGCGCCCTCTCCGCGAAACGCGAACGGATCGTGAAAACCACCGCGCTCGGCGTGCTCTGCCTCCTCGCCGTCGGCCTCCTCGTGGTTTCGAACAGCTATAGCTTCGTCCTTGTCCGCCGCCAGCTCGCCACTCTCGATGGCGTCGAGACCCGGATTAATTCGATCATCCACAACATCCTCGACGGCATGATCACGGTGGATGGCACCGGGGTCATCTGCTCGATGAATCCCGCCGCCGAGAAGATGTTCGGCTGCACCGACCAGGACATGATCGGCCACAAGTTTACCAAGTTGGTCCCGCAGTGCTACCCGGTGGAAACCGAGACGCCGCCCGCCCCTTGCAATTGGGATGACCTGGCCCGCCGCACCGGCAGTACGGCTCTGGCGGTCGGGCGCACTCGGCGCCAGACTACCTTCCCGGTCGAGATTTCGCTCAGCGAATTGAGGATGGACGACCACCATCTCTTTGTCGCGATGGTGCGCGACGTGACCGAGCGGAAGCGTTTCGAAACCGAGATCGCGGCGGAAAAAGAAGGCTTGGCCGTGACTTTGCGCTCGATCGGCGACGGCGTCATCACCACCGACGTCCAAGGCCGGATCATCATGATCAACAACGCCGGCGAGACGCTCACCGGCTGGGAATCGCGCGAGGCCATCGGCCAGCCGCTCAAGACCGTCTTCAATGTCGCCATCGACCTCGCCGCCCAGGCCAGCGCCCGGAAGAGCGGCTACCGGAACGAGGCCCACTCCATCCTCTTAAACCTCCCGGAGAACGCCACCCTCATCTCGAAAAAAGGCGACGAACACGTCGTCGAGCAGGTCGCCTCCCCCATCCGTGATAATAAAAACGAAGTCGTGGGCGTCGTGCTCGTCTTCCGCGATATCACCGAGCGGCAGCGGAACGAAGCCGAGCGGCGGAAAGCCGATACCCTCGAGCAACTCGGCCTCCTGGCCGGCGGCATCGCACACGATTTTAATAATCTCCTCACCGCCATCATTGGGAATATCTCACTCGCCTCTCTTCTCCTCCCGCCGGATAACGAGATGGGCACGCGCTTAAACGACGCCAAAAACGCCTCCCTCCGCGCCCGCGATCTCGCCCAGCAACTCCTCACCTTCGCGCGCGGCGGCGCGCCGATTAAAAAGACCTCGTCCATCGGCCGGCTCATCCAGGATACGGTCAGCTTTTCGCAACGCGGCACCCACAGCCGGGCGCAATTCACGATCGGAAAAGACCTCTGGCCAGCCGAGATCGACCCCGGGCAGATCAGTCAGGTCATCGGCAACCTCGTGGTCAACGCCGATCAAGCGATGCCGAACGGCGGCACCCTTCACGTCGGTTGCGAGAATTTTATCCACAACGCCGAAACCGCCGTCACCATCCCCGATCTGCAAATGGGTGAATACATCCGGATCAAGATCCGCGATGAAGGCGTCGGCATTCCCGAGGATTACCTGAAGCGCATCTTCGATCCCTACTTCACCACCAAGGCGAAGGGCAACGGTCTCGGCCTCGCCACCACCTACTCCATCATTAAGAACCATAACGGCCTGATCACGGTCGAATCCGAGATCCACTTCGGCTCCACTTTCACGCTTTATCTACCCGCCTCCAGTCACCAGGAGGTCGTGGTCGAGGCTCCGATCGCGGCCGAGCCAGTCGTTTCTGGCACTGGTCGCGTTCTGATTGTCGATGACGAAGAAGCCATCCGTGCGCTGGTCGAGTTCACCCTGGAGCGATTTGGCTATCAGGTCAGCGGCACCGAGACCGCGATCGAAGGAGTGAATCTTTACCGGGAGAAACTCGAAGCCGGCGAGCGCTTTGATCTCGTCATCCTGGACCTCACTCTCCCTGGCGGGATGGGCGGCAAGGAAGCGCTCAAGCGCCTGATCGAGATCGACCCCACCGTGAACGCGATCGTCTCCAGCGGTTACGCGATGGATTCCACCATGGCGCGCTACGAAGACTTCGGCTTCCGTGGTGTCATCGCAAAGCCCTACGAAGCAGCCGAGCTGGGCCGGATCGTCTACGACACGATCGAAGCCAGCCACGTCAACCTAACAACTGATTTCGAAGGCGGCCGCCTCGCCACCCGCGTGGCGTGATCCTCTTCTCGGACTGACTGCGGCGTAAGGCGCGCATGGTCCACGCGGCGTGACCCCGCCGAGCAACGTCGGACCGCTCTCCACGCCCCCCCGCACGTCGCGCAGCGACATGGCTACAACGCGACCGCGTCCAAGCAGCGTGCCCGACAGCGCAAGCGCGCTCATGAGCCTTGTAGCCACGCGCCCTATGGGCCGTGCGAGAGCGACGTCACTCCACCCAACCGGCGCGCCAGTTTCTCGCCCAACCGCCGGTCGCCTACATCTCCCCCGAGCGCAGCCGCGGTAGCAGTTGCTCCAGAATCGCGGCCACGGATTCTTCCACGCTTTGCTCGGCGGTGCGGATGGTGATCTCGGCGCTCTCGGGCGCTTCGTAAGGAGCGTCAATCCCGGTAAACTCCCGGATCTTCCCTGCCCGCGCTTTCTTGTAGAGATCCTTCGGGTCGCGCTCCTCGCACACGGCCAGCGGGGCATCGACGAAGACCTCGATAAAATCAGCTTTCGATTCCAGCGCAATCTCCCGCGCCCGGCTCCGATCCGCGCGATACGGCGAGATGAAGGCCGTGATCGCCACCGCGCCCGCATCCGCCATCAGTTTCGCCACTTCGCTCACCCGCCGGATGTTCTCCTCCCGATCCGCCGGTGAGAAACCAAGGTTGGAATTCAGGCCGTGCCGGATGTTATCGCCGTCGAGCACGTAGGTGTGCATCCCGCGGGTGAAAAGCTCGCCTTCCAGCGCCTGGGCAATGGTGGATTTCCCCGCCCCCGAGAGCCCGGTCAGCCAGACCACCGCGCCGCGGTGGCCATTTTGCTGGGCGCGTTTTTGCGCGGTGATCCGGCCTTCGCTCCAGAAGATATTCTTGCTCTTCACCTCCGAGCGGCTGGTGTAAACGCCGCCAAAAATCGTCCCGCCACCGCAGATTTTTCCATCCAGGAGCACCACGAAGCGCCCCAGATTCGGAACCCGCTGGTGATTATCAAACACCACCGGAGCGCGCGATTGCAGGGTGACGCGTCCCACCTGATTCCGCGCCACTTCCGCGAGGCCATCCTCCGCCGTCACCGCCAAACTCGCGGAATCCATCACCTCCTCGATGCTGACCAACTGGCCACCCACCTCCTGCGTCCCGAGCCGGATGACGCACTGCGCATCCCGGCGCAGCGGCTCTTCCGCCAGCCAGAAAATATCGGCTCGAAAACGATTCGCCTGGATGGGCGTCTCGGCCAAATGCGAGGCCACATAGCCGCGCTCGATAAAGATTTGCTCCTGCAAGGTGATGCCCACCACATCGCCCGCGCTCGCCTCCGTCCGCGGCGGAGCGCTCCAGGTCTCGATGCTCGCCACCGTGGAAGTCTTGTTCGCGGGCGAGAAGACCAATTCATCCCCCACCCGCAACGTTCCGCTCTCGATCCGCCCCGCGATGATCCGACGCTCATCGAAGCGGTAAACATCCTGCACGCTAAAGCGCAGCGGTTGATTCTCGGCCACGGTCACGCTGTGCAAACCATCCAGCGCCTCCAGCAGGGTGGGCCCCTCATACCAGGCCAGCGCCGCCGCGTCCCGCTGCGCCACATTCGCGCCCGTCCGCGCGGCCGCGGGAAGAAAATGCCGCGCGGTAAGCCCGAGCGTTTGCAGAAACTGGCGATACTCGCGTTCAATTTTCTGGTAAACCATTGCGGCGTCGGCAGCCAAATCGATCTTGTTCACCACCACCAAGATCTGCCGAATGCCGAGCAGACTGAGCAAATAAGCGTGCCGTCGACTTTGTTCGCGGACGCCTTCGTTCGCGGCCACCACCAGCACGGCCGCATCGGCGCTCGCTGCGCCCGTGATCATATTTTTCAGGAATTCCTTATGCCCCGGCGCATCGATGATCACGTATTCCCGCCGGGCGGTCCGAAACGGAATCTGCGTGGTATCGATGGTGATGTTTTGCTCCTGTTCCTCCAGCAAGGCATCGAGCAAAAACGCATATTCAAACTCCATCCCTTCCGCCGCGCAGGCCTGCTGGATCGCCGCCAGTTTGCCTTCCGGCAAGGAATCGGTGTCGTGCAGGATTCGGCCGATCAAGGTGGACTTTCCGTGGTCCACATGGCCGACGAAAACGACCTTTAGACGGGGCGACTCCGCGCTCACATGAACCCTTTGGCGCGGAGTTTCTGCATCGCGTTCCGCTCGTGGTGATCCTGCGCGCGGCCGGCGCGTTCGCTCGTTTTGGTAGCGTCGAGCTCGGCTATGATCTGCTCGATCGTCGCCGCCGTGCTCTCGACCGGCTTCGTAATCGGCATGCAGCCTAACGAACGATACCGCAGCCCGTTCCGCGCAAAATACATCTGCGGAATCGGAATCTGCTCGCGCTGGATGTAGCGCCAGATGTCCGCCTCCGTCCAATCGAGGAGCGGTTGCACGCGGACGTGCGCGCCAGGGCCAGCCGCGCCGGCAAATTGACCCCAAAACTCGGGCGGCTGGTCTTTATACGACCACTCGGACTGCGCGTTCCGCGGCGAGAAATAGCGTTCCTTGGCACGGGTGGCGTCTTCGTCGCGTCGGATCCCGGTAATGAGCGCGTCCCACTTGTGCTCCGCCAGGGCCTGCTGCAGGGCCACACTTTTCAATTCGTGCGTCACCGTCACCGGATCGTGCGTTTCGTAGCCGATGCCCCGCGCCCGCGCTTCCTGGTTGATCTTTACGATCAGATTTAGGTGGTAATGCGCGGTCGCCCATTCCCGGAATTCCAGCATTTCCGGAAACTCATAGCTGGTGTCGATGTGCAATACCGGAAACGGGATCTTGCCGAAAAACGATTTTAGCGAAAGCCAGATCAAGACGTTCGAATCCTTTCCCATCGACCACGGCATGGCCACGCTTTTGAAGGAGCGAAAGGCTTCCCGAAAAATGTAGATGCTTTGGTTTTCGAGTTCGTCGAGGTGCGTGCGGGCCATCGCCCGGAAAGTAGCGCAGGTTTCCAACTTGCGAGATCCCGAAAGTCCAAGTTGGAAACTTGGACTACGAGCTTATTATCCCGGCATGCCGGAAATCCGCCCCGCTGCCTACGATTCCAAGATCGAGGGCAACGTCATTATCACCCGCGTGGACGCGGC
>JBBSLZ010000017.1:0-24293 GCA_038233435.1 Chthoniobacterales bacterium | reverse complement strand
GTGGGCACCGAAGCGCGCCGCCAACTCGAGCTTTCGCGGGTTTACATCCACCGCAAAGACTTCGCGCGCGCCCAGCGTACGGGCCAACTGCACCGCCGAGATGCCGAGCCCGCCCACGCCGTAGATGGCCACTGATTCGCCCGAACGCAGCCGCGTCTTGTGCAACGCGTGCAACGAAGTGGCGGACGAACACATCAGGATCGCGCCTTGTTCGAAGGGAATTTCCGCGGGCAATTGCACCGCGCTGCGCGCCGGGACCGCGACAAACTCGGCGTAGCCGCCATCACGATCCTTCCCGATCATCGCGCCTGTGCGGCAAAACTGTTCGGTGCCGTTCCGGCAATAAACGCACTCGCCGCAGGTGGCCAGATAATGCACGCAAACCCGATCGCCTGCCGCAAAGCCCCGTGCATCAGTGCCGGTCCGTTCGATCACGCCGGCGATCTCGTGGCCGGGAGTGAGTGGGAGCGGCTTTAGCTGAGAAACTCCCGCACGATAGTGGACGTCGGAATGGCAAATACCCGCCGCCTTTACACGGATCAAGACATCGCGGGCGCCGATTTTTGGCGTGTCCATCTCAACCGCTTCCAACGGCGCGCCGATTTCCGTGAGGCGGACAGCTTTCATGCAAACGCCAGCTACGCCAGCTACGCCAGCTTCACGAAATATTTACCCGGCAACTGCTTGACCAGATGCTTCAACTCCAGACGCAGCAGAATCGAGGAGACGCTCCCGCTGGGAAGCTCGGCTTTCATCGCGATGTCGTCGATCGACGTTTCGGTCGCGCGGATCGAATCGTAAACGCGGCGCTCGTCGGCTGTCAGCTCCGGCAACGGGCGTGCGGCAGCTTCGGGTGACGGCTTCGAGTTCGGCAGGAGAATCTCCAGATCGTCCAAAATGTCGGCCGCTTCCATGACCAGCTTGGCGCCTTGCTGGATGAGGCGGTTCGAGCCCATCGCGCTCGGCGCGTTGATATGGCCCGGGACGGCATAGACGCTGCGCCCTTGCTCGAGCGCCTGCGTGGCGGTGATGAGCGCGCCGCTGTTCAGCCCCGCTTCCACCACGAGCACGCCGTGGCTCCAGCCGCTGATGATGCGGTTGCGCATGGGGAACGTCTGGCGATCGGGCTCCACCTCCATCGAAAACTCGGAGACGACCGCGCCGTTGCCGCTCGCGATCTTCTCGGCCAGGCCTGCGTTTTCCGGCGGGTAGAGTTTATTCAACCCCGAGCCGATGACCGCGATGGTGCGTCCTTTTGCGGCGATGGCGCCCTGATGCGCGGCGGTGTCGATGCCGCGCGCGAGACCGCTGATCACCGTCAGCCCCGCGTAGGCGATCTGAAACGAGAGTTTCTTGGCCGACTCGCTCCCGTAGTGCGTGGTGCGGCGCGAGCCGATGATGCCGATCGCGTGTTGATCGCGGTCCAGGATTTCGCCCCAGACGTAAAGCACGATGGGCGGCGCGTGGATCTCGCGAAGTTGGCGCGAATACATCGGCGACTCCGCGGTGATGACCTGCGCGCCGAACGCGCGGATGCGTTCCAACTCCGCGGGGAGATCGACCGTGTTCTCCCAATTAGTAATCTGCTCGGAAACATCGCGCCCGATGCCTTCCACCGCGCGCAAGGCCGCGCCTTTCGCGGCCAGAATGCGCTCCGGCGTTTCGAAAACCTGTAGCAGTTTCCGCAGACGCACCGGCCCCATCGTCGGCAGCATGTTGAGCGCGATGCAGGCTTCGGTGGAAGTCACGTCTTCAGGAAACGCTTAATAAAGTCTTTAGGAGCGACCGCGGGAAGAGGGGAGTTTCGATAATCGCCGGCATTTCGCGTGACAATCCATTCGGCGTGCGCTGACATCGCGGCGACTACTTGAAGGGCATCTTCAAAATCACTCATCGTCAGTGCGAGCGCTTGCCGAACACCTTCAGTGTGTCCGCCGGCGACTCCCGCAAATTGAAGCATGTCGGAAATGAACCGGCGCGCGATCGTGTCGTTACGGGCTCCGCGCAGAACATAATAGATGTTCGAAACTGTGGGCCACGCAATCACCGCGGAACCTGCAGATGCCTGGCACCAAGCTACGACTTGTTTGCTGTCGGTGACAAAGTCTGGACGATCCAAAGCGACATCCAACAGCACGTTGGCATCGACCAGGATCTTCATCAGCGATAGCCGTACTTCTTCAACAGATAATTCATCCGATGATCCTTCGGATCCGGCTTTGGAAGCTTGAATTGGCCCTGCCACTTCTCGACAAACGATTCTCCTCCTAAATGATTGAACTGCCGCTCAACCAGCTGTGAGAGCGAGGTTTTTTCTTTTTTGGCAAAGGCTTTGGCGCGCGCAATTGCTGAGCCTTCGATGGTCAAAGTGAGCTTTGCTTTCATGACACGTGCATCGTAGAGACAGCACGTGCAGGCGTCAATCCTCGACAAGGAGGGGCGTTTCCAAAAACGCACCCACCGCGGCGGCTGGAAGCAGGCCGCTCCTTGGGCTAAAACGGAATCTCGTCGTCGTCCGGCTCGGAGGCGGCGGGACGTGGCGGAGGGGCGCTGGGACGCGGGCGGTTGCTGCCGCGGTCGCGATCGCCGCCACCACCGCCGCTGCTCATGCCTTCGTCGGATTCACCGCCACCGCCGGCGCCGGGACGGCCACCAAGCAGTTGCAGGCTTTCACCGACGACCTTGAGTTTGCTGCGCTTTTGACCGGACGTTTTGTCGTCCCAAGTGTCGAGTTGAAGACGGCCTTCGATCAGAACCGGGCGGCCTTTTTTCAAATACTCGCCGGCGATTTCCGCGGTCCTACCCCAGAGAGTCACGTCGACGAAGGTGGTTTCCTCCCGCTTGTCGCCACCGTCGCTGGCGGGGATGAAACGATTGATCGCCAGACCGACTTCAGCGACTGCGGTCCCCTTCGGCGTGTAACGCACCTCGGGATCGCGGGTCAGGTTCCCGACCAGGATGACTTTGTTGAAATTGGCCATGCCGCTCTTCTAGCGGGCCTACTTCTCGGCGGCGACTTTTTTCGTCCGCGTAGAGGCGGCCGCTTTCGGCCGGAGGCGCTGGTAGTGCTGGAGGTAGACTTCCGCGTCGAGCTTGAACTTGGAGCGCAGCTTGGTGATGAGCTGCGGATCGGCGTGGAAAATGAAGTTCACATAATGCCCGGCATCGAGCTCGCCCGCCTGGTAGGCAAACTGTCGTTTGTCCATCTTTTGGACCTGCTCGACCTCGGCGCCGTCTGTTTGAAATTCGGACTCGAGACGATCGACGATGTCCTTGACGGTGTCCTCTTTACCCGTCGCATTGAGGACGAGGAGGGCTTCATAACGGTTCTTCATGATTCGGGAATTTTGTTGAACGTGTTCATCGCGGAAACGACGCTTTTGTCAATCGCACATTTCATCGCTTCAACCGCGCGAGTGACCGATTTTTCGACCAGCGGCTGCTCTTCTGCGAAGAAACGGCCGAGGACGTAATCGACCGCGCCCGCCTCGGGCGCGGCGCCGATGCCGATGCGGAGGCGTGGGATTTTATCGCTCCCAAAGGTGGTGATGATGGAATCTAGACCGTTGTGCCCGCCGGTGCCGCCGTCCAGGCGGATGCGCAGGCGGCCGAGCGGCAGGTCGAGATCGTCGAAGACGGCGAGCATTTCCTCGGGCGCGATCTTGTAGAACTGGGCGACGGCGAGGAGCGGGCCGCCGCTGCGATTCATGTAGGTCATCGGCTTGACCAGGATGGCCCGCTCGGCTTTGGCCCAATAAGCGCCCCACTTCGCGGAGCGTTCCCAAGTGACGCGCCAATCGGTGGCCAGCCGGTCGAGAGCGATGAACCCGATGTTATGCCGGGTGCGCTCATACTCCGGCCCGGGATTTCCCAGGCCGACGAGCAACCGAATGGGCGCGGCGTCGGTCGGCAAGCGATCTCAAACGCGGAGGACCTCCGCGCCTACTTCTTGTCCTTAGCCGCGGGGGCCGCAGCTTCCGGATCTTCCTTTTTCTCCTTGATGACTTCCGGTGCGGCGGGCGTTTCCGCACCAGCGGCCGGCTCTTCTTCCACCGTCGGAGCGAGGACGGAAATCGCGGTCAGATCGGGCGAGATGCGGGTGGTCACGCCTTCCGGGAGCTTGATGTCGCGCACGTGGATGGCGTCGCCCACATTCAACTCGGAGACGTCCACCGAGATCACGTCGGGCAAATCGCGCGGCAAGCACTCGATCGCGAGCGAACGCAGGCTCTGTTCGAGCAGACCGCCGAAATTCTTGACGCCATTGGCGATGCCGGTCGGCTCGAGCGGCACGTCGGCTTCGATCATCTCATCCATTGAGACAGCGTGGAAATCGATGTGCAAAACATCGCCACTGACTGGCGCGTGCTGCACTTCCTGAATGAGCGCGAGGCGGTTGGCGCTGCCTTTCACTTCCAGTTCGACGAGAATGTTCTCGCCGGAGGCATGGCTGAGGAGGGAATTGATATCGCGGCGCGCCACCTGGAGCGGTTCGGGTTTATCCTTCGCTCCGTAGATGATCGCCGGCACGGCGCCGAGCGTCTTGAGCTTTCGCACCGCAGAACGTCCGAGACCGGTGCGCGGCTCGGCGGACAGTTTCACTTGTTTGGCCATGATGAATTCCTACTCTTTCTCACTCTCGATATTGAACAGCGACGAGACGGACTCGTCATTATGAATCCGCTTGATGCCTTCGCCGAGAAGCTCGGAGATGCAAAGCACGGTGGTCTTGAATCCTTCGACCTCCCGCACTGGCGTGCTGTTGGTCGTGATTAATTCCTCAATCTGGGAATTTTGCAACCGAGGAATGGCCAGATCGACCAGGACGGCATGCGAGACGGCGGCGTAGATTTTCTTCGCGCCGTGTTCTTTTAACACTGTCGCCGCTGAGCAAAGCGTGCCCGCAGTCTCGGTCAGATCGTCAACCAGGAGAACGTCGCAGCCTTCCACGTCGCCGATGACGTATTGCACTTTGGTTTCGGTGGCGCTTTTGCGCTGCTTGGCCACGATGGCAAGATTGCAGCCGAGCGTCTGCGAATACGCGGACGCCATTTTTAAACCGCCCACATCGGGCGAGACGACCACCGTTTTGCCGGTCAAAACCGTGCGCAGATATTTGATCAGCACCGGCATCGAATAAAGATGATCGACCGGGATATCGAAGAATCCCTGAACCTGCTGCGCGTGCAGATCCATGGTCAGGACGCGATTAACGCCAGCGGCAAAAAGCAGATTGGCCACCAGCTTGGCCGTGATCGGAACGCGCGGTTTGTCCTTACGATCCTGGCGCGCGTAACCGAAAAACGGGATCACCGCCGTGATCCGATAAGCGCTCGCGCGCCGCGCCGCGTCCACCATGATGAGCAGCTCCATCAAGTGCTGATTCGTCGGCGGACAGGTCGGCTGGACGATGAAAACGTCGCGCCCGCGAATGTTCTCGTCGATTTTGACGTAGGTCTCGCCGTCGGGGAAAGAACTGATGGTTGCTCGACCGAGGGGCGCCCCGATCGAGTCGCAAATCTTCTGCGCGAGGTCCAGATTAGCGGACCCGCTGAAGATTTTCATCTCGGGTTGGAGTGCGTAAGGCATGGACGAAGGGCCGGTAACTTAGGCGTGCGCGGCCCGCGTTGGCAACGGCTATTCCGGTGGTGGATTCGAATCCAGAGCCGGCTGGCGAACAACCGGCGGGGTCTCCCTGCAGGAAAGACGTGGCAGAAGTTTTACGCCAGACTTAACCAATCATGTCCCAACTTTGCCGCAGATGGGGCAAAATCGTCGCTGCCTGCGGAAGCGGACGCGAGAATCGCGGGTCGAGATTCGGAACCTTCGCGCCCCAAGAAAAATCCAGGAGTTTTTCGACAAGCTGTTAGCGGACGTCTTCGATCAAGCTGGCGATCCGGTAATCGAGCGGCTTGCTGGCGGTGGCGAGGCGTCTATCGAAGTAGAATCCGGTGCTTCCGTTCCCGCCAAATCTTTTTCCCGTACTTAATTGCAACGCGGCGTGAAGCGGCCGATGCCGCACTTTAAATGGCGTTCGAGTTTTTAAATCCCTTCGGACCGCTGCCTTGCGTGCTTTTGGTGATTCTCCACGAAAGCAGAGCGGGGCGGATCCTCCGCTTAGCACCGATCCGCTTTCCGATTCAATAAGCTCCGCGCAGAAGCCCCCAAGGGAACGAGCACTTGTGATGGATTCCCTGCTCTGGCAATCCCACGCTTTAAGTACAAAAAAATGGAGGCGACAGGAAACCTGTCGCCTCCACAAACAGTAAACAAACAACACTGAAAACTAAACGCTGACCACTAGACTGCCGCGCGGGCCATCCGGCGCCGGCGCAATACGTGGGTGGAACCCACCGCGACCAACAGTCCGACGATCGGGAAGAGCGCGCTCATCTCGGGAATTGGGGTGATGCCTCGGATGAGGGCCGTCTCCTCGAAGCCGCCCTGGCTGTTCTGGGTGTTGCCCCACCGCTGATACATGTAGACGTAGTCGTTTGCCTGCGTGCCAGCGAAGGCGCTCACCGGGATGTAGATGTTGATATCGCCCGCACCGCTGCCGCTCTGCTGGTCATTATAAAGCACCTGGTTGCCGCCCAAGTCGTAGCGGAGATTGCCTAAGCTACCGTTGAAGAATCCCTGCGCATTGGTGGAATTACTATTCTGAAGCGTGGCCGAGGTGTAGATGCGAAGCGCGTCGAGCGAAATCAACGCCTGATTCCCGCCGTTCGGCTCGTTGATATCCACCGAGAAACCGAAATAGGCGATTCCATTCAGATTCGTGACCTGGAGGTCGGAGAAGCGGATCTCGTGGTTCCACTGCGGCTCGCGCTTGGTGTCGAAGTTGCCGACCGAGCTGTTGTAGCCCTGCTCCCAAGGATTGTTCTGCAGGGTCAGAAACGGGTTATAAGTGCCTGTCCCCGTAGGGTGCTGGCTGTTGACAGCGAAGTAGGCACCATTGACGAAGCCTTGACCGTCGGAGCCGAGGTTCAGGACAGTCGCGTTAGCGGACGAGAGCAGCGTGGCCGCGATCCCGAGTGAAGCGATGATGAATTTGAATTTAGTCATGTTTTTTTCTGCTTTTTTTGATTTTACCGATCACACCGACCGCCGACGCGCTGGGCGCCAAGTTGAAGCGATCTCTTATGTTTTCTATAATTGTCATAAATGATTCTCAAGGTCAACGACATTCTTTGTACCATCTGCTTTTATTTCGGCGTTTCCCCAGCCAGCGACCGTTTTACCCTCTGGCGAGTCGTGGTGACAAGTTTTATTTTTGCCCGGGAATGCGAAATGTTGTGGTGCTCGGAAACGCGCCAAGCGTCGGGAATTCCCGAGATCGTGCCGCTATTGGCGATCAATTCGCCTGCTCGGCGAGGTACTCCGTCGCCTCGTACCGAGTTAAAATTCCGAACAGGCACCAGTCGGGCTGACCAGGCCACGCCTAAATAGGCCGAGGCGGTGCGCCCCCTTGGCCAAACGGGCGCTCAGACGCACTTTAGACAGGGTCACCTGGGCCTATATGCTCTCTTGTTCCCCCTTCGAGGGCTCATGTCCTCTCAGCGAAACCGCCGGAGCCGTGACGCAACAAAGCTGGAGTGGAATCCGCCTCAGCGGGAAAAGAATGCGGGATTGCCAGGGGATAAAGCCAAAACCCAGCCCCCGGGGCCACGGAATGAAGGCCTGCGCACTTGCCTTCTGTCGCCCGTTTCACGGGTTGGAGACGGACGCACGAGAACCTTCGTTCCGGCGCAGCCTTCGGGCGCTCGATGAACGGAAGTGCGTAATGCGCTCTAACGAAGCAAGCGAGCGCTTCAATCCAATCTGGATGGAACGCTTAGCGTCGCCGACCCCGCAGCCTTTCCCTCACGGTCCAAGCCGATGCCGCCGCAGGGGCCGGATCAAATCACTCCTGCGCCAAGGAACGGCGCGCCCGGGCGATCAGTTCCTTTTCCTCTGGCAACATCTTCGACGGTTCGACGAGATCGAGATAGGCGCTGCCCAGTTCCCTTTCCCCAGCGGCCACCAGGATCAAGCCATAATAAGCAGCCACCGCTGGCTGCCGCAGCTGTTCCTCCGACAAAACGCGGATGGCCTTAAGCGCTTTTTTGAAATCGCCCGCGGCATAAAAGGAGAAAGCGTAGGTGGAGATATATGCAGGATTGGGGGGAGTCTGTTTCCCGAGTTCCTCCGCCAGTTTCCTTCCATTCTGTGCGTCCAGATTCAGGAGGAGCGACAACTGCGCCACGTTATTGGCGATATCGAGATCCTCCGGGTGGAGCTGACGGAGATGGACGACCACGCGATAGAGTCCGGCCGCATCCTTCTCCTCGGAATAATACGCGTAGAGCTCCCGCAGAGCTTTCTCCTCACTGGGCCGATCTTCATTGACCTGCCAGAGAAGATCGACCGCTTCGTTCTTCCAGCCCCATTCAGCGGCGGTGCGGGCCAAAGTGAGGGCCTGCTCGCCGTGCGGCACCTTTTTCATCGCGCTGACCCACAGCGGTCGCCAGTCTTCCTCGTTGCCCTGTTCTCGCAAGGCCCGGGCCAGCAAGGCAAGACGCACGAAATCGCGCTCCTGCCAGTCGGCCCCCTTCACCAAAGCCTGGAGCCCGCGCCAGTCTTTCAATCTCATGAAGGAATCCGCGAGGGATAAGGGAACCGGGAGCGTTGTCCGGATTCCGTCTGGCAATCGGGCCGCCCATTCCATTGCCTTCCGGGGATTTCCGCTCGCGTTCAGCCAGGCGATAAAATCCGAGGCGGCGTCCGAGGTCTCGGCGGCCGCGCGCTGGAGCTTCTCATACTCCGCCTCGAAGCGAGGGTCACGCGCTGCCTCCAAGGCCCGCAGAGCGAGGAGTTGATCTCGAAAATTGGCTTCCGGCAGATCCTTCAGTTTTTCGGCCCACTCGACCGCGACCGGACCGTGGAAATTGCGCAGCGCGTCCTCGATCAGCGCCCGAAAAGCCTGGCTACGGGCATCTGGATCGTTGGTCAATTCGCCCAGGATGCCGCGGGCGCGCTCAGCCTCGTCCCACTCGCGCGCAGCCAGAGCCAGAATCGCAAAATGAAGCCGATAGGTCGGATTTGCCGGTTCCAGGCGGATGGCCTCCGCGGCATGGCTCTGCGCCTCGGCTGCCTCGCCCTGGCGGACGGCCAATTGCGCGGCCAGATCGTGGTAGACCGCCGTCTTCCCCTGCCCGGCGGCGATTTGCTCGATCGCCCGTGCGGCCACTTCGGGCTGGTTAAACTTCAAGGCCGCACGCGCCCACGCGATTTTTTCTTCGACCGCATCGGGGCGCAGGCCCACCAGGCGGCGACGCCATTCCACCGCGTTCGGCGAATCAATTTTCTCCGAAATCTCCGCGATGATCCGGCACGCGGCCACGTTGGATGAATTTATCTGCAAAGCCCGCTGCGCGCTCAGGATGGCGGAACGATTATCCCCCTTCTCGAAGAAGGCCCGCGCCTGTTTATCGAGATGTTCGTCCTGCCAGTGGCGGTAAAAGCGGTGCCCCCCCCAGCCCAGCCCGATGAGCAAAATAAACCCGCCGAGCACAAAGGCGCAGATTTTCAGAACCGCATTTTCAATTTTTTGTCCTGTCATTTCTTACAAAGTCCGCAGGCGGAATCGTGGGTAGGCTCACTCGGTAGCAAACGCCGGGCCGTCCCTCCCGGTCATGGCGCCGGGCCACCGGCCCCTCGATCCTCGCGCTTCATCCTCTTTCCCCAACCGGCCGCCGCTCAGCGCGGAAACGGGCCTTTCCGATCCCCTCATCACCCTTGCAAAATACGACCCGCGCGATCCATTAGCCAAGCAGCAAACTTTCTCCTTTTTTGCATTGATGAATTCAGATCCCATCCGCGTCGAGCGCGTCACCACGGATTCCAGACTTTTTGCCCACACCCGCTGGGATCTTTTGCCCCTCCTGGCGGGCTTCTTTCACCTCGCGTTTTTCTTCGCGATGTTCTTCCTCTACCCGCACACGCCGCTCTGGCTCATGCTGGTGCTGGGGTTCACCTACTCGCTCATGGTCAACGCCAACATCAATGGCGTGGCGCACAATTTCATTCACAACCCCTTCTTCCGTTCGCGTCTCCTTAACCGCCTCTTCGGCCTCACGCAATCGATCGCCTGCTGCTTCTCCCAGACCTACTACGACGCCGTCCACATGCAGCACCACAAGGGCAACTCCGACCGCAAAGATGCGAACGGCGAGACGATCGACTGGCTCTCGATCTATCGGCACGGTCACGACGATGAGCCAGAGAACCCCTGGAGCTACGTCTTCCTCAGCTTCTTCCGCGACAATCCCGCGGCCATCGGGCGAGAACTGCGCAAGCGCGGCCGCGCCGAGTTCCTCCGGGGCAACCTCGAACTCGCCGCCTTCGCCACCACCCTCCTGGTCATGTTCCTCTTCAACTGGCGCTACGTGCTCTTCTTCTTCCTCCCCTTTGTCTACCTCGGCCACTGTTTCAGCTACCTGAACGGATACTTCCGCCATTACGGGGGGAATCCCGACAAGCCGATCGCCTGGGGCGTGAGCAGCTACGGAAAAATCTATAATTGGCTCTTCTTCTATAACGGCTACCACGCCGAGCATCATTTCCGGCCCAAAGTGCATTGGACAAAAATGGAAGCCTTCCACAGCCAGATCGCTCATCTCCAGAAAGCCGAGGGCGTCCGGGTCATCAATCAGGCACACCTGCTCGGTTTCCTCGATCCGAACCTGCCGACACGCGGCGGCCGCGGCGGCTTCCCAGCCGCGGTGTCACAAGAGCCAGCCGACTCCTGAGTCGCAACGCCCCAAGCCGAGCGGTTAAGCCGCAAACGACGCCCGCAGTTTCGTCTTTTTCTCTTCGCAATCTTCCTGCAGCCGGCGCACCTCCACACTCATCTGCTGCTTGAGCGACTCGGCCTCCTCCAGGTTTTGCGCTTTGCGAATCTGGTCAGTGAGAAACAACTCCTTCTCCGCAATCTTGGCGCGATAGCTGGAGTCGATCTCCGCGATCTGGGCTTTCTGCTCATCCGTGAGCGAAACGCTCGGCGCGCTTTTTTCCAGCCGTTCCATCGCCAGTTCGTAAGCAGATTTCATCGGGGCAGCCTGCGACGGGGCGGGTGTCTTGGCAAATCGCTGGGAGGCCGGCGAACCAAGCCAGCTATTTTCCGAAACCGGCGCGCTTCTCTTGTGCTTCCGCCGGGACGACAGCTCCCGAGTTCGCTTTGACCAGGGAAATATCTGAGCCGTTGATCGCGCCGCTCAAGTTCACATCCGCGCGAAAATTTGAGGCGGTGATCGATTGCCCAACGAGGGCCTTGGTCTGAGCGATGTCGGAGGCACCGACACTGCCGCTGCCGTTCACATCTCCTACCAGGACTGCCATTCGCACCGTCACGCTCGGCGTTCTGACCCCGAAGGTATCTGTTACATCGTTTAGAGTCACCGCGATGACCTGGGCATCGGCCACGTCCAGCAAAGTGATCACAAACTCGTGCTGATCTTCGGCGCTGGGCGCGGAAGTAGAAACCCGTCCTGTTCCTGCGGTCACGCTCACGCTCCCCACCCGCGCAACCTCGGTCGCGAACGTCAGCACCAAGGTGTGTGATCCTCCATTCAAAATCCGTCGGCACTCCACGCCCGGATTTCCGCTCTGGGGCAATGGGATATCAAAAAAGGGCGTTTCGGTAGAATGGTATTTGCGCGACACCGCACTGAGGAGCTGGATCGGGCCAGGAATCGTCAGCGTCAGGAGCTTCGGTGCACTGGTCCCTTCCGCATTCGTTGCGGTCAGATTAATCTCGTAAGTCCCAGCCTCGCTGGAACTGCCCGTCCCGGTAACCAGGCCGGTCAGAGGATTTAGGCTGAATCCCGACGGCAATCCGGCGGCGCCGTAACTGGCCGGCTGGCCACTCGCCACAATTTGGTAACGGAACGATTCGCCTACCAATGCTGTCGCCAGACCGGCGCTGCCCACGATCGGCACCCCACCGAGACTCCGGATGCGGATAAAAGTAGGATCATTCTCCGTCGGGATACTGTATGCGCCGGCAAGGAGGAATGATCCATCCGGCTGCCGTCCCAGAGTCGTCCGAAGCAAAGCAAACTTCCGGCGCACGGCTGGAGGTGAGAAGGCGGTGTCGAGGGAACCATCGGGATTTAGGCTGACGACGCCCGGAGCGGACGCACCATTGAAAGCCTCGAAGGTCCCCGCCAGCAAAAGCTTTCCGTCATTCTGGCGGGCAATCGCTTCAATCTTGGGGAAAAAAGCGGGCGCTTCGGTAGTCTCGGTCCACTGCGCTCCGCTCCCGGGAACAAAGGTGGAATCCACCGTGCCATCCGGCTTGAGACGAACTATCCCGCCCGCTTTCACTCCCCGAAAGATTTTGAACTGGCCCACGATCACAATCCGCCCATCGTCTTGCACTGAGGCTCCCAGAATCGGCAGGTCCGCCATCAGCGCGCCATCCGTTGGGATGACAAACCCAAAGTTCCGGTCGAACACGCCTGGATATGTCATAGTGAGATTAATTGGTTCTACCGTCGTCTCGCTGAAAGAATCATCCCGCGATCCATCCGCATGCAGTCGGACGAGATGGAACAGTTGGTCGGTCGCCAGATACTCAAAGATGAGTTTTAGGTCAGGCTGAATCGCCAAAAGCCGATTACCGAGTGCGAGCTGTTTCGGAAACAATGACGCATTGCGGACGACCTGGCCTGAGCGCACGGCTGCGTCTAACTGAAATGTCTGATCAAGGCGACCACTCCGTTTCATCCGAAATGCTGGGCCATCCAGCGTGGCCTGCGGATCTGTGCCTGCCGACATCAGCAGCCTGCCATCCGGGAGCGCATCCACTTGTCGAAACGAGGGCGCTCCGGCATCGAAGACCGTCAGGTCGTTCTTCGTTCCATCTTCCCTCACCGCTCCATACCAAAAGGCATCGTCCTCAGTTTTGCCCCAAGTGAAGAAATTCCCGTCCGCGGTCGGCTCGAAGCCGAAAGAGATAAAGAGTGGTGAAAGGAATCCGGCCGGAGCCGTCGGTCCAAGACTAAAGGAACCGTCCAGACTGCCGTCGGGAAGCAATCGGCCAAACCCGAAAGGGATCGACGGTGCCACCCGCCGCGGGGCTTCAGGATCAAAACTAAAGAAGGTGGAGCCGTCCGCCAGTCGGGCGAAGACTGAAGGTGCTATCTCCGTCGCCGTCCTCTGCGGCGTGCTCAAACTTGGATCCAGCGCGCCGCCCGCTGTCAGTCGAGCCACGCCGAAATGAGAATTGCCGAATGGCGCGCCCGGAGCAGTATCCACGTCAGTAAAAACTCCAGAGACGAGAATCCTGCCATCCGCTTGTAGCTGGACCACGTTCGTCGATCCGGTGTTTGGCTCGTCGTGATGAAACGTGGTATTTACAAATACGGGCTAGCGAAAAGTGGAATCGACCGCTCCATTGGATTCAAAGCGATAAACGGAGGACGTAACCGCTACCACCAGCTTGCCATCCGGTTGCTGCACAAGGCTCCGAGCGGTCTGGCCCGAATTAAATTGCAAGGCGAACGTCCCATCCGCCGATCCATCGGCGTTGAGCCGGAAAAGCGGTGCGTAGCGGATCGGACTGCCCGTTCCGATTCTGAAACGCCCACCGAGCACAATCCTGCCGTCAGATTGCTGAACGATGCCGCGAATTGGATACGGACTGGTAAGACTTCCCGGTAGGTATCCAGAAGCCGTAAATGTTGAATCGCGCGATCCGTCGCCATGCAATCGAATCAGCCCGAGAGCAGCCTGCCCATTCACTGCGGTAAAGGCCCCTCCGACCAGCAATTTGCCATCGGCCAGCCGCAGAATCTGCCAGACCGAGCTGCCATTCGGAAAGGTCGGCGGAAGGAATGACGGGTCGAGCTGCCCGTCTGGCAGCAGGCGGACGATGGTCCCAGGGCCACCCGTGCCGAACACATCAAAGTAGCCGCCCACCAGGATGGTGCCATCCGGTTGCGGGGCAATCTCGCGCACCGCGCCGGCGAGGGCAGAGGTCACAAAGACGGGCCGAAAGCTGCCGTCGAGCGATCCATCCTCATTCAAACGCAGGATGTATTCGCTAAATTTAGAGCCGTACTCGTATTGCACTGCGGAGACGTAGATTCTGCCGCCACCGGCAGGCGCGGCCACTACCACGTGTTTGTAATCGCGACTGAGTGGAAGAACGAGTCAACGCTTCCATCGGGCAAAAACCTTGTGATCGCTCCGGCCGCCCGGTCGGAGAGGGTATCGTTCCCGAAAAACAGGAGGAACTTCCCGTCGGCCAGCAGCAGAGTCCTCACACTCGGAAGGGGCAGGGAAAAACCCGGTGGATGGAAATTAGAATCCAGAATCACCGACGCC
Organism: Chthoniobacterales bacterium; assembly: GCA_038233435.1. Taxonomy (GTDB): domain Bacteria; phylum Verrucomicrobiota; class Verrucomicrobiia; order Chthoniobacterales; family UBA10450; genus JACCTI01. The sequence continues at coordinate 9,923 of JBBSLZ010000017.1, read as the reverse complement.
GCCGGAGCGCGCAGACTGAAAAGCGCGCATGCCGTGGCCAGACAAATGAGGGGGAAGCGAGCGCGCATGCGGAACCTTGCGGTCCGATGATCATCCTCCCGAGCGAGCTTCGGCAAGCACATTCCCCGGGCCGAGTCGAATTAGTCCCGAATCCTTTGCCGCCGCTGCGACCGCACCTACCTTGTCGCCTATGCCCGCCGAGCTGCGCCTCCTCAGCACCGACTTCGATGGCACCCTCGTCGCGCATCAGAGCGACCCGGTGCTCGATCCCGGCTGCATGAAGCTCATCGGCCAGATGCAAGAGGGCGGCACCATTTGGGCCATTAACACCGGACGCTCGCGCGATTTGCTCGAATCCGGTCTGGTTGATTTCGACTTCCCGGTCCGGCCCGATTTTATCCTAACGAGTGAACGCGATGTTTTTCGTCCGACCCACAACGGAACGAAATGGGAGGCCTTCGGGGATTGGAATAAACAAGTAGCCCGCGATCACGCCGCGCTTTACGCCTCAGCCGCGCCGGTCTTTGCTGATGTGCTCGATTATGTGCAGCGGACGACAAAAGCCCGCGTCATCCACGAAGCGCACGGACCGGAAGGCCTGATCGCGCAGGATGAAGAAGAGATGGCGCGCATCATCCAGTTCATCGAGGGCGCACGCGCCGCTCACCCGAAATTTCACTACCAGCATAACACGATCTATCTGCGCTTTTGCCACGCCGATTATCACAAAGGCGCCGCGCTCGAGGAATTGCAGCGTTTGCTCGAGGTGCCGCGCGAGCAAACCTTCGCCGCGGGCGACCATTTTAACGATCTCTCGATGCTGGACGGTCGTTACGTGCAATTTCCCGCCTGCCCCGGCAACGCCATCGCAGAAGTAAAAGCCGTCGTCCGGCAAGCCGGCGGTTACGTCGCAGAGAGCGCGTGCGGCGCCGGGGTGCGCGAGGCGCTACTGCACTTCGGCTAGCCGAAGCCGCTCGTTTTCGCTCAAGACCTCATCCAGCGCCGGCCATTGCACCGTGCTGTCCATGTCCCGAAAAGCGTGCAGATAAATGGACACCGTTTCCGCCGGATACTTCTCCAGTAACTGGGAAACCGCCGCCGCGATCTTCTCCTTCGGCGGGCAAGGCGGCAACTCCTCCACCGTCCCGTCGTCCTCATGTTTGATTTCGAGCGCATCGAGGAAGTCATTCAGCATCGGCTTCTGCGCCGCCAACAACCAGCCTTGCAAAAGGTGGCTGGCCAGCGCATCGCTCAATGGCCGGCCGAGAGCCGACTGCATCCAAGGGTGGCGTTCCTGCGGCGGCTTCCGCTCGATGAAAACGCCCCGCAGGTTCCGCTGATTGGCCAGGCCCTGAATGGCCGCCTTATAGACCGGCTTCTGCTCGCGATGGAGAAAGATAAAAATCTCCGCCGCACGTTCCGGAGACATTCGCTTAAAGATTTCGTGCGCTTTCATGGGACGATTGATTTCATCTGCGGCTGCAAGGAATACGCTGTCATCCGATTGTCGAAGCAAATATTCACAGTGCCCCGCCTGTGGTAAAGTCCACTGTGTCCGTCGTCCTCCGCCCTTCCATGCACTCCACCGTCCTGGAGGATCTGGCCGCACATCTGGCCGAGAGCGGCCACCGGCCTTACCGCGCCCGGCAGATCGTCGATTGGCTGTATAAAAAGCGCGTCGCCTCGGTCGAGGAGATGACCGATCTCCCGCAAGTCCTCCGCGCGCAACTCGCCAGCGAGTGGGACTCTACCAAACCAGAGGTCGTCCGCGTTCTGGGCGCGAAAGACACCACCCAGAAGTTTCTCTTCCGTCTCCGCGATGGAAACCTGATCGAGTCCGTCCTCATCCCCGCCACCGTGGGTCAGTCCGGCGAACGCTCGGCCCGGCGCACCATCTGCGTTTCCAGCCAGGTCGGCTGCGCTTACGGCTGTAAATTTTGCGCCAGCGGACTCGATGGCTGGACGCGTAATCTCGAAGCGGGCGAAATCGTCGCGCAACTCCTCGCGGTCGAAGAACAAACCGGCGACCGGATCGATAACGTCGTCTTCATGGGCATGGGCGAGCCGCTCGCCAATCTGGAGAATCTGCTCCGCGCCATCCGCATCATCAACGAGCCCTGGGGTCTCGAGATCGGCGCGCGTCACATCAGCGTGTCCACCAGCGGTCTCGCGCCGCAAATCCGCGAGCTGGCCGCCGTGCCTACCCAATTCCGCCTCGCGCTCTCCCTTCACGGCGCCACCGACGAAGTGCGCAGCCAGATCATGCCCGTGAACCGGAAGTATCCGCTCGAGACCCTCCTCGCGGCCTGCGACTACTACGTGGCCCAAAAGCGCCGCATGCTCTTCGAGTACATCCTGATCGACCAGATCAACGACACCGACGAACAAGCGCACCAACTGGCCAAACACGCCCGTCGCCTCTCCGCGAAAGTAAACCTCATTCCCTACAACACCGTGGAAGGCCTCCCTTGGGCGCGCCCGCCCCGCTCCCGCCAGGAACGCTTTCACTCCATCCTCCGCCAGCACGGCATCGTATCCACCCTTCGACTGGAAAAAGGTCACGACATCGACGCCGCCTGCGGCCAGCTCCGCCTCCAGGTAAAACGGGAAACGTCTAACGAGTCCGCCAGCGCGCTCGCGCCCTCCACCCCGGATTGAGCCAGCGCGGACTCGATTCGTCCGCTCCGAACCTCGGTCCAACCCACAAAACTTTTTTGCGCCCTCTCCGAAGCTGCCTTACAGAAACTCATGCCGGGCTACGATCACGAGCCTAACCGCGCTTGGGACGAGTACGAGTGGGAGCGTTTCCTGCAGCAGCAGGATCACAAGACGGAGAAATACATGGAGCTGCTCGAGAAATATCTCGATCACCCGCAGCGCGACCAAATCATCGCGCGCGAGATGGGATGGAGCCAGCTCCTCAACGGCGATGAGTGGACCGACGAAGTGGACGCGCTCCTGGCCGACGACGCCAGCCTCGACGAAGATTCCGATCTCGAGGACGAAGCGGAAATCGAGGAACCCCAGGGCGTGCCCGACAGCTTCGAAGACCACAGTCTCTACCGCGCCGCCTTTGCTCTCACCGTCCGGATCGACCGGCTCTTTGACGAAAATCCGCCGCTTCAGAACGAGCCCTCCGCGGTCAAGCTGGCCACCCACTCTGCGCTGGCCAGCGCCAAACTGGCCGCTGCCTTGAGCGACGACGATGTCGACGAAATCGGGATGACGATCGCCTACCTAAAACGCGCCCTCAAAGCCATCACCGTCTCGATGGAAGCCGGCCGCCAGATGGTTTCAGAGCGCCTCATCACCTCCCGCGAGCACTCCGCCCTTGAACAACGGCTCTTCCAGGTGCGCGACGGAATCATCACCCTCATGGGCGAGTATCGCGGCGAATGGCTGCGGCGCTTCGGCAGCCTCTAAAGGCCGTCGTTGAATGAATCTGCCCCCCGTCCGTCCTATTTGATGCATACGGAAGCGACTCCGGCCCCGGCCGAAATATCGGACGCGGATCTGGTCCAGCAGTGCCAGGCGGGTGACACCGCCGCATTCGACCAGTTGGTCGGTCGCTACCGAACGCGAATTTTCGGTATGATTTACAATATGGTACACAGCGAGCAGGACGCCTGGGATCTAGCCCAGGATAGTTTCCTGAAGGCGTGGAAATCGATTGGCCGCTTCCGTGGCCAATCTTCTTTTTACACCTGGGTCTATCGCATCGTGATGAACGTCACCATCGATTGGCTGCGAAAGAAGCAGGTCAAAGGCACCGGGGCCGAGTTCGACGACGCGATCCAGTTGAAAGAAATCGATCCCGCTTCCCGCACCGCGCCGAAGGCCCACGCGCTTCCCCACGAGCGCATGCAAGATCAGGAAATTCGCGCCCGCATCGATGCCGCCATCGCGCAACTTACCCCCGAGCATCGCGCCGTCATTTTAATGAAAGAGCTCGAAGACATGCAGTACAACGAGATCGCCGAGACGCTCGGCTGCTCCATCGGCACGGTCATGTCCCGCCTCTTTTACGCCCGTAAGAAACTCCAAATCATGCTGAGGGATGTCTATGAAAACGTTTGAAGAAAACTGGACGGCCTGGTTGGACGGACAACTGGCCGGTCGTGAACTCGAGGAGTTCAAAGCCGCTCTGCCCGACCTCGCGACCGCCGAGATTGAAAAAGATTCCGCGCTTAAGTTGGGCAACCTGCTGCGGGAGAAAATTGGTGTCCGCGCGATGGCTAATGAGGAATTTTTTCAGCATCAGTTACGGACGGAGATCGACCGGGAGACACACGCCACGGAGGCGCCCGCACCCGCGTCGCCACAGCGGGAAACCTGGTGGTCCATCGGCCGCCTCGTCTGGACGGGCGCGGCTTCACTCGCCATTTTTGCCCTTTGCACCTTCTTCCTTCTGCGGGATCAATCCACCGGCGGACAATCGGCCTACCTAACCCAGATTATCAATGCGCGGGTCGATCCGGCGGTGAGCCCGAACGCGACCATTTCCATCTTTGAAGCCAAGGATGACAAGGTCACCGTGGTCTGGGTGGAGGGGTTGCAATCTCTGCCGTCCGAATACGCCGCTAAGTAGCGTTTGCCGTCATGCCACGCTGCTTCCTCGCTCTGCTTTTGGTTTTCGCCTCCGCCTGTGGCTCGCTCCCAGCCGCCTCTGCCGAGACGGTGTGGAGCGGGTTGGTCATGGCCAATAATGTCCCCGAGCCCACGCCCATTCCGGCGGAGCTGAATCGCCTCGAAGACACCCTCAAACAGCTTTTCGGCTACAACCAGTTCCAGGTCATCGGCCAGTCCCGCAAGACCCTCCGTAGCGGAGCGGAAGACTGGCTCGCCTCCAGTAAATATTTCTCCCTCCACATCGACTCGAAGCCGAGCAAAGGCACCGCCTCCTACCTCTTGAGCTTGCAGCTTTTTCAGGAACAAAAGCTTCTTCTGGAAACAGAAGCACGACTCAGCAAAAGCAGTCCGCTCGTGATCAAAGGACCGCAGATCGGCGACGGCCAGCTCGTCCTGTTGCTCGTCGTGGAATAAAGCCGCGGCGCCCGCCGCCCTCGCAGGTGCAAAGTGCGCGAGGCGTTGTTTATTCAGCGGATGCGCGCCCGCTCCTTCCTGTTCATCCTCGTCCTCTCGGCTAGCTTCCTCGCCACCATGAATGCCGAGAAGCCGTTCGACTTTGCCGCCACCCCCGGGAAGCTCCCCAAGCAGGTGGTGCCGCAAGAGTATGCCATCCAGATCACGCCAGATCTGAAGCAATTCACCTTCACCGGATCGGAGACGATCCAGCTCGACGTCCGCCAGCCGGTCCGCCAGATCGTCTTGAACGCGCTCGAAATCGAGGTCACCAGCGCCACCCTCGACGAACAACCGATCGCGAAGTCCAGCCTCCAGCTCGATCCGAAAAACGAGACGCTTACCATCACCCTGCCCGCCGAGCTGCCCGCCGGAAAACACACGCTCGCGCTCGTCTTCAACGGGAAGATCAACCAACAGGGACAGGGGCTTTATCGCGCGCCCTACCAGGACGGCGATACCCGCAAGATCATGCTCGGGACGCAATTCGAAGCCACCGATGCGCGGCGGATGTTCCCTTGTTGGGATGAGCCCATCTTCCGCGCCCGCTTTCAGCTCACCGCCATCATCCCTGAAGATATGACCGCGGTTTCGAACATGCCGATCGAGCAGGAGAAAAAGGTGGCGGACAAAAAGGAAGTGCACTTCGGGCTCACCCCCCCCATGTCCAGCTACCTCAATGTCCTCTGCGTGGGAGAACTCGATGCGATCGAGAAAGAGAGCGAGGGCGTCCTGCACCGCGTCTTCGCCACTCGCGGCAAAGCAGAGATGGGCCGCTACGCGCTCGATAGCGCCGTGGAGGTCACTAATTTCTACAACGATTACTTCGGCACGCCCTACCCGTTGCCGAAACTGGACGAGATCGCCGTCCCCGGCGGCTTCGGCGGCGCGATGGAAAACTGGGGCGGCATCACCTATTTCGAGTCGCGTCTGCTTTTCGATCCAGCCCAATCCTCCACCGCCACAAAACAAGGCATCTACTCCGTCGTCGCGCACGAGATCGCGCACCAATGGTTCGGCAATCTGGTCACGATGGCCTGGTGGGATAATCTCTGGCTAAACGAAGGATTCGCCTCCTGGATGGGAAGCAAGTGCACCGCGAAGTTCAATCCCGACTGGGAAGTCTGGCTCGAGCGTGATGTCCCGCGGGATCCCACCCGGCGCGCCGGCATTCCGAAAGAGACGGCCATGGAAAGCGACGCCCGCTCCACCACCCACCCCATCCAACAGCCGGTCGCGACCGAAGCGGAGGCGAACAGCGCCTTCGATGAAATCACCTACAAGAAAGGTCAATCCTTCATCCGGATGCTGGAAAGCTTCCTCGGCGAAGAAGCGTTCCGCGAGGGAATTCGCGATTACATCGCGCGCCACAAATTTTCCAACACCACCACCACCGATCTTTGGAATGCCCTCGGCCAGGCTTCCGGCAAACCGGTCGCGGAGATCGCCGCCAATTGGACGCAGCAACCCGGCTTCCCCATCGTGCGGGTCCAGCGTGCCGCCGACGGCAAAATTGCCCTCGAACAGGAACGTTTCACGATCAATTTCCCGGACGCGCCCGCGCTCATGTGGAAGATCCCTCTCACCTATTCGCTCGCGGGTGCGGAAGCGCCGGTCAGCGTGTTAATGGAGTCGAAGACGATGGAGATCGCGGACGTCCCGGCCAACCGGGCGGTCAAGTTTAACGCCGAAGGCGCCGGCAATTATCGAGTGCAATACGACGACGTTTCCTGGCAGCTGCTCCTCTCCGAGTTGCCAAAACTGAGCGTGCCCGATCGCGTCAATCTTCTCAGCGACGCCTGGGCGCTCGTGCAGGCGGGCCGCGAGCCGCTCTCGCACTATCTGGGTTTGATCGAGAAGTTGCCCACCCAGACGGAGCTGGCCGAGCGCGAACAGGTCATGACCGCTTTCGCCCAGATCAACAGCTTGTTAACCGGCGCCGAGGCGGCCGCGTTTAAGAAATACGCCATCTCCATTCTACGTCCCAGCTTTGACGAACTCGGTTGGGAACCGAAACCCGACGAGTCCACGCGCGCCGCCACCTTGCGCGCCAGCCTTGTCACCGCGCTTGGAAATTTGGGCGACGCAGAAATTGTCGCCGGCAGCCGGGAGCGCTTCGCTCGCTACCTCGACGATCGCAAATCGCTCTCTCCAGACTTGCGTCTCCCAGTCCTCTTGGTCGTCGGCCGGAACGCCGACGAGAAAACCTGGAATCAAATTCACGCCCTTGGCCAGAAAGCGACCAGCTCCGAAGAAAAACAGAACTTCTACGCCGCCCTCACCTCCGCCACCGATCCGAAGCTGGCGGAACGCGCCTTGCAGATCGCGCTCACCGATGAGCTACCCACCAGCCGCGCCGTTTACATCGTCCCCAGCGTAGCACGGGATGGAGGCCAGCCGGAGATGGCCTGGAAATTCGCCAAAACGCACATGAAAGCACTGCTCGCCAAAGCCGATGCCCTCGGCGTGAACAGCTACGCGCCCAGCTTGTTTAACTTCTTCTCCGATCCCGCCCGCATCGCCGAACTGCGAGCCTACGGCAAAGCCGAGCTCCCGCCCGCCGCCGCCAAACCGATCGAGAAAGCCGCCGACGAAATCAGCTTCCGGGCCGACTTCAAAAAGCGGTTGGCGGAGCAGATCGCCGAGTGGGACAAAACTGCCAAATCGAGCGATTGAATCCGCTGGAGAGCGCCGTCACAACATAGGCGGCCGCTCGGGCATCCCGCGCATTCTGATCTCTTCTTTTTCCATCTCGGCCAAGGCCTGGGCCTGACGCCAGCCCGCCACCGCCTGGCTGAAAAGGAAGAACCCCAGGATCGCGCCCCAGACTGCATCGAACCCCTGCGAGATTCCATAAAGCACCGCGATCGGAATGGTGATGAAACCCAGGATGGTGGCCACGCGCAGGCTTCGCACCCGGCCGATCGGAAACCACAGCAACGACCGCAAAATCTGTCCGCCATCCAGCGGATAAATGGGCAGCAAATTGAAACAAAGAATGATCACATTCACGAACGCCACCGAAGCCAGCAGACGGTAAGCGTCCGCCGGCAGGCCAGCTCCCCAAACCGTGGCCACGACAAACTGCGCCGCAAAGAACACCGGGATCAGCGCCACATTCACCAGCGGCCCGGCCGCGATCGCCCAGAGCTGCGCCGCCGCCCGCTGCGGTGGTTGCACAAACGCGATTCCGCCCAACGGCCAAAGCATAATCCGATCGGCCACGCCCCCCGTCTGGCGGCAGGCCAGGGCATGCCCGAACTCGTGCAGCAACACGATCGCGAACAGCGCCAGGTATTCGAACCCCGCATAGACCGGCGAGACGTAGCCATGCCGGCGCACCGCCAGTTGATACGCCGCCACGATGAACCAGGAGAAGTGCAGAGACACCTCGATCCCGAAAACCTTAAACAACCGAATGGAGCCACCTAGCATGATGCCGCTCACCGTCGGCTCTGCGCACCCTTCGCGCCACCCTCAATCCTGCCCCCGCGCCCTTAAAGTGTGATTTCCGGCTTGCCGTCGTTCGGTTGCAGCAGGAGCCGCATCGGCATCATCGAAGATTCGCCAAAGCCGTGCTGCTTGAAGAAATTCTGCGATCGCAGCTCCGGGCGATCGGTTAACAGAGTGATCCGCAAAAAATTCTTCTGCTTCGCGAACTCGATTGCGTAATCGAGCAACTTCGAGCCATAGCCTTTCCCCTGGAATCCCTTATGGATCACCAGATCCTCCAGCACCATCACGAAACCGCCCTCCGCCGTGCTGATGGTGAAGAGGAGGTTGATCATCCCCACGATCGTCCGGTCCTGCCGCAGCACGAAGACGCGCCCGCGGTTCGGTTGCTCGAAAATAAGCCGGAGTCCGCGGAGTTGTTTCGCCTTGTCCGGACAGAAATCGCTTTCTTCGCTGAAGAGCTCGCCGAGCAAACCCGAGAGCTCATCCAGATCCTCGAAAGTGGCTGGCTCGATTACGACTTCGCTCATCTGGCTTGGGTTATTCCATAAAGAGCGCCCCGTGGCAATGCGCATATGGGGTCCTGGCGCCGGGCGCGCCCCCGTGCCGCAGGCTTGGGGCGCTGGTTTGACAAAGACCACCTCGTCCCTAATGTAGCCGCTCTTCGCTCGCCCCAGTGGCGGCATTTGCCCTATGAAACGCACTTTACAACGCTCCAAACGCACCCGGAAACGTCAGCACGGTTTTCGTGCGCGGATGAGCACGAAAAACGGCCGCGCCTGCCTTGCCCGGCGCCGTCAGCGTGGGCGCAAGCGTCTCCTCCCGAAGGGCGCCGAAATCCAGTACGCTCGCCACACCCAGGCGTAATTTCCCCCTCCTAATCGTGCTCGCGCTCCTGCTCGTGCTCGATTCCCCTGATCTTCACCGCTGCAACTCCCGTAGCGGCCCCGCGTAGCCGGTCAGCTCCAAGTATCCGCGGCCCGCGATCGCTTTTCCGCCGCGCGTGCCGGACACCTCCACCGCGCCCTCCCAATAAGCCAGCGGCAGGAGCGCCAGTTCCTGGTTTTCCAAAACGGCGCGCACGTCTAACTCCAGCCCGTCCTCCGGCACGGCCACCCGCCAGCCGATCGGGTAGTTCGCTCCCGTTTTCGGGCTTTTCCAAAACCGGGTCGCCGTCATCTGAAAAGCCGCGTTAGCCAAGTGGGTGCTCGCTCCATCCGCCGCCACGAACGTCCCGCTGGAAGTCGGATCGGTCGTCCCGTTCTCCACCCGCATCCGGTAAAGCATCAGTTCCGTCCCGTCCTCCAGATGGACCGACAGCCAATCCCAACCCACCTGTCCCGGTGCCAGTTGATTGGTCGCCCACTCGTGATCAAACCAGCTCTCGC
>JBBSLZ010000016.1:0-24456 GCA_038233435.1 Chthoniobacterales bacterium | reverse complement strand
TCGCGCAGAACCTCTTCAAACGCATTGATAAGCCGGGCCGCGTCGCCGCGCTCGAGATTTTGGTCGTGGACATGGCCATCTCGAACCTCGTCCGCGAGGGCAAAACCCACCAGATTCCCGGCATGATCCAGGTCGGCAAAAAGAAGGGCAACCAGCCTCTCGACGACGCTATCATGGAGCATCTCCGCCATACCCGCATCTCCCCCGAAGAAGCCTACGAAAAATCGCTCGATAAGAAAAAATTCCGGCCCTTCCTGAAAGAGCCGCCGTCGGATTTGACCGAAGAATAGCCGCCGCCCCCCACCCATGAGAACACCCGATCTCGACCAAATCCTTTCCGCGATGCTCCGGACCTACGACGGCATCTCCGACCTGAATTTTTCCGTCGGTCATCCCCTGCAGGTGGAAGACTTCGGCGAACTCAAACCCGTCTTCGTCGAGCCCCCGATCAAAGCGCTTACTCCCTACCAGACCGAGCAGATCGCGCTCACCATCATGCAAGGGAATCGCCGTCTCATTTACGACTACCTCATCGGCGGCTCGGCCGATTGCAGCTACTCGCTCAACGACGAAGCCCGCTTTCGCGTCAACATCTTCCGCCAACAGGGACACTTCTCGATCGTGATGCGGAAACTGGAAGGCACCGTGCCCTCGATCGAGACGCTCGGTCTCCCGGACATTTTCAAAGAAATCGCCAAAGAAAAAACCGGCCTCATTCTCCTCACCGGCTCCACCGGCAGCGGCAAGACCACCACCCTGGCCGCTCTGCTCAACGAGATTAACGACACCCAGGCCGTCCACGTCGTCACGCTCGAAGACCCGATCGAGTTCGTGCACCCGAAACTGAAAGCCACCTTCAACCAGCGTGAGCTCGGCCAGGATTTTAATAACTACCCAAACGGCCTCCGCGCCGCCCTCCGCCAGGCGCCCAAAGTCATCCTCGTGGGCGAAATGCGCGACCGCGCCACCGTGGAAGTGGCCCTCATGGCCGCCGAAACCGGCCACCTCGTCCTTAGCACCCTGCACACCGTCGATGCCGGGCAATCCATCAACCGCATCCTCGGCCTCTTCTCCCTCGGCGAAGAACAACAACTCCGCATCCGTCTCTCCGACACCTTGCGCTACATCGTCAGCCAGCGGCTTGCACCCCGGGTCGGTGGCGGCCGTCAACTCCTCACCGAAATCCTCGGGAACAACCTCCGCACCAAAGAAACCATTGCGCTCGGCGAAGGCGAACACCGCAGCTTCCACGAAATCATCGAGGCCAGCGCCCCTTTCGGTTGGATGACCTTCGACCAGTGCGTCATCGACGCCTATGAAGCCGATCTCATCAGCGAAGAAACCGCCCGCCTCTACGCCTCCCGCAAAGGCAAAGTCGCGCGCGGCATCGACCTCGTGCAGAAGAGCCGCGGCGTGGATAACGACCTCGATTCCGGCCTCCGCCTCGACCTCCCCGCCAACGCTTTCCACTAAAATCCCCATGGCCAACGAATTCGACCACTCCTTCTTCGACACCGGCGACATCACCGCCCTCGTCTGCGTCGACCATCAGCAATATCAGAAACTGGTCGTGCCCCAGTTAATCGAGATGACCTACAAGGTCCACCTCGGCCTCTTCGAAGAAGACGTCCTCCTCAAGCTGCGCACCTACGCCTATAACGTGGTCATCGTTTACGAGAACTTCAAAGGGTCGAACCTACAGACGAACCCGATCCTGGCCGACCTCACCAAACGCCCCGGCGCCCAGCGTCGACAGCACTTCGTCGTCCTCCTCAGCCACCGCTTCCCGACTAACGATGCCATGGCCGCCTTCGTCCAGAGCGTCGACCAGATCATCAACATTGCCGACCTCGCCAACTTCAAAACCGTCCTCCGGCGCGGCGTCGCGCAGCATCAGGAACTCTATACCGCCTTCGAGGAAACCCTCGCCTCCGTCCAGGCTCTCTAGCGCCCGCCGCGCTCAGCGGTTGCGCAGATGACGACGGAAGAATTGCGCCGCCGTTCCCCGCACCACTGTCATCGCTCCAGGGGTAAATCCGTGTCCTTGCTCAGGAAAAAACTTCGTCATCACCGTCGGTCCCCGCTCCTTTAAGACCGCCAGCAGCGGCTCCGCATACTTCGGAAACGGCACCCGCTCATCCCGTTTCCCGTGCACCATCAGGACCGGCGGCATCTTGCCGATCCGCTCCATCTTCCCGTTCCACACCCCGCCCGCGTGCTCTACCACTGCGCCCACCTGCGGATTATCCGAAGCCGCGGCCAGCGCGAGAAACGCGCCTAACGAGTAACCGTAAATCCCCACCGGCGCCGAGGCTTGGCGCCCCTTCTGGATCGCTGCAATTGTCTCCCGCACCGTTTCCAGCCAGTCGCCGAAGTGCTTCTGCATGCTGGCATCGAGGGCGAAGATGGTCCCCGTACGCTCGAAGTAATGCAGCAGGTAAACTGCGTTCCCCGCCTCCGCCAACTGCCGCGAAACCCGGCGCATCTCCGGCCCATCCAGCAGCATCCCGCCCGCGCCGTGCAACACCAGCACCGCTGGCCTCGGCCCATCTCCCCGCGGCTCAAATACCTCCGCCTGCACTTCCCCGCCCGGCAGCGGGAGCGCAATCGTCGAGACGGTAAAACGTTCCGCGGCGCTCACCGACGCGCCGGTTAAACAACCAAGCGCCAGCAGAACGAATCTTCGGAAGTGGCAAAGAACTCGGCCTTGAAAAGACATCCTCTGGCATACGCTCGTCACCGAGGAAGCGGTTGCATCACCAGCAGCGATCCGATTTACAAAACCCAACCGGCACGGATAGTTGCCGCGAACCCGTGACCGATCCTAATCCATCGCCAGACGCGCCGAAGCTTCCGCCGAATTTCAAACTCAAGCCGTCGCGCAACCAGAAAAAGCGCTCCAAGCTCCAGCAGGCTCCGGAGGAAACCATATCTCCGGTCCAGCCGCCTGAGCCCGTCCCACCCGCCGCCGCCGATCCGGCCGTGCCGGCTCCACTGCGAAAGAACCGGCTCAAACGCTCCGGGCAAATGCACGAAGACCTCACCAAGCCCCTCCCCGAATCGGGCGCATCCGAGCGCCCTTCCGAATACTGAAGGGTAGGGTCGCCGCGCTGCGGCGATCAGGCCGCAGCCGGCACCTGAAGCTCTCGAGCAAGAAGAGAGCGCCGTCGCGGGCGAAGCGAATGCCCAACCCCGCAGAGCCACCACGCTCCTTGGACAGCGCCGCGCGCCGTCCGTTACCGCGCCGCCTAACCCGGAGGCTGCTTCCGCCAGTAACGCACCGCCGCGCTCACCGCCATGGAGCTCGGATCCGCCGCCTCGTAATCCTCCACTTCATCCCGCGAGGCACCGCCCGCCCGCAGATCGCTCGCCTCATACGCCGCGAAGTCATTCACCAAATCCGTCTCCTCATCGCCTTTCCCTAACCGCGCCCGGAACCACTCCGACCAACGTCGCACCCGCTCTTCCAGACCATCGAGATGCGCTTCCACCTCCCCGTCCACCACTCCGAAGTGCGGCAGGTAAAGCTTTCTCGCACCCAAAGCGCGCATTTTCGCGATGGACCGCAGCCACGCTTCCACCTCCAGCTCGGGCGGCACAAACGGCGGAATCGGCGGCCCGCCGCCGATCCTGACCCCGGCCACATCTCCCCCGAAGAGCACATCCTCCCAATGATAAACATGATGGTGACTCGCATGGCCGGACGTCTCGATCGCTCGCACCGCCAGGCCACTCCCCAGCCGGACCACCTCATCATCCTGTAAAATCCGCACCCGTTCCGCCGGCACGGGCGCGATCCGCCCCCACAGCCGCGGCATCTCGTCGCCGAAAATCCGCGTCGCGGACTCAATCAACTTCGAAGGATCAATCAGATGCCGAGCCCCGCGCGGATGCACGTAGATGGTCGCGCCCGCCTCCGCAAAACGCCACGCCGCTCCCGCGTGATCGAAGTGGATGTGGCTCAAAAAAACCTGCCGCACGTCCTCGATCCGCGCGCCCACTTTTCCTAATTCACGCGCGACGTTCTCGAAAGTCGATTCCGGGCCAGTATCGAAAAGCGCCATCCCCTCTTCGGTTTCCAAAGCCGTCGCCGCGATGATCCCCGGCCGGTCGAGTTGCCGGGTATCGAGGATGTGGATCACGGCTTCTGCTGGCTGGGAAGCCCCCGTCCGCTGACGAGGTAAACCGCGAAACTACCGAGCCAATGCCCGCCCTCATAATGTTCTCCGGTCACGGCCGCGAGCCCCGCTTCCCGGTGCGCCTTCGCAGCCGCCTCTAGCGCCGGACGCCGCGCATCCTCCTTCGGCAAGCCGGCCAGAATCCCTTCCAGCATCCAGGCGCGGCTCAAATTTAAACCATCCAGATGCGCCAGCTTCGGATCGCTCGGATCCGGCGAGATCGCCACCGGCAGCCACTTCGCGTCCACCTTCGCCGGCACTTGCGGCAGGAAGACCTTCAGCCATTTCGCATACTCTGCTGGCGGCAGGACTCGCCGCATCACATCCGCTTCCCCAAGAACCGGAGAAAGAAAATCCTCGCCCGACGGTTCATACGCGAGCGGGGCGGCTCGATCCGCCAAGTAAAAATCGCGCGCCTTCGCGGTCAGCAGTCTAACGAACTCCTCATCGCCCGCGGCCCGGGCGTAATCGAGCAGAAGCCCAAGCGCAAAGGCCGTCTGCGCATGCTCCCCGATCCGCACCGGATGCGAGAGCTTCGGCAGCCACGCTTTCAAGCGTTCCAAAGCCGCTTCCTCCAGCGGGCGCAAGCTCCCCAGCATCTCCTGCGCATCCGGATCATCCCACTCCCGCAATTCCGTCACCAACTGGAGCAACCAGGCCAGCCCGTAAGGCCGCTCAAAGCTCGCCCGTCCCTCCCCGCGCAGGTATGCCGCTTCCGTGGCCAGATTCTCCGCGGTCAAACTCTTCCGCAAGGCCGCGCGGGCCTCGGCCGCGAAAGGCGCATCCGGAAACTTCCGGACCAGCCGCGCCAGCAACCAGTGGCCATGCACCGAAGAATGCCAATCGTAGCAACCGTAAAAAGCAGGCGTGAGGGTGCGCGGCGCCGCCACATCGACATCGCTCAGCAGGACGTGGCTGATCTTATTCGGATACTCCTGCCCGACGCAGCGCAGCGCCAGCCGGGCAAACCGTTCCGCCGCCGCCGCATCGAAAGGCGGCGGCTCCGCCTGGGCCGTGAAAGGAAGAGAGTACACCAGAAGAACCCAGCAGAAGCGCGTTCGCATTTCAAAGCCAGCTTAGAGCCGCCCGGCGGCTCCGTCGCGCGGAGGTTGCGCCTTTTTTGCGATGGTGGCTGGGGAGGGAATTGAACCCCCGACACGTGGATTTTCAGTCCACTGCTCTACCAACTGAGCTACCCAGCCGACGCACGAAGCGAAGGACGCGAGGCGCCTCCGAAACCGGGCCGTCACTATGCAAGAATCCAAAGACAGCGCAAGCCTGCCCTTCCCACGATCGCTCCGGCCCCCGCCCCTGCACCGATTCTCCTTTCACCTAAAATCCCGCGTCAGCGCCAGAGCCCGCGTGAGCAGATACATATATTGCCGGCGCGAAACCTCGACCGCGCCAAACTGCTGCAAGTGCGGAGTCAGCCATTGCGTATCAAGCAAAGTGAACCTGCGCGCCTTCAACTCCTGCACCAGCGCACAGAGCGCCACCTTCGACGCATCCGTCACCTCGTGGAACATCGACTCTCCGAAAAAGGCGCCCCCGAGCGACACTCCGTAAAGCCCGCCCACCAGCTCGCCCGCGCGCCAGGCCTCGACCGAATGCGCGGATCCTCGCTCGTGTAATCGCGTGTAGCTCTCGACGATCTCCTCGTTAATCCAGGTCTCGTCCCGGGCTCCGCAACGCCGCATCACCTCAGCGAAGGAAGTATCGATCCGGATTTCGAAGGCCTCCTTCTTCAACAGCCGCCGCAGCGCATGCGGCACATGAAATCCGCTCAGCGGAATAATCCCGCGCGGATCGGGAGAGAACCACTCGATCGCCCCGTCTTCCATCGCCATCGGGAAGACACCCAGTCGATATCCCTGGAGGAGCACTTCCGGCGCGATCATCGCCGCGAGTCTTCTGTCCGAAAGCACTTTTGGCAAACTGCCCGCCCAGCTTACTCTCATTCGCACGCGGGCACGATCCACCAGTTAGGCGTTCTCGAGCGCACCACCACAACCGCTTCCCCTCACTCGCCGATTCCCTTGCAATGAAGAGCCGCACCTCTAATCTTGCGGGGTGAAATTTCTCCTCGCCGTTCTCATGCTCGCGGGCACGTGCGGACTCTTCAGTTGCGCGAATGAGGGACCGACGGCGGAGGAGTTGCAAGGTCGGCTCGGCCGCGGCATCCGCGGCGAAGGCCGATTGACCGAAGGCCTCGACCGCTCGGACGATCCTTATGTGACGCCGCGTGGCGGTTCGCCCTTGAGTCAATAGCGCCCGCGCCGATGTCCACGCCTTCCGCGCACTCGAAGATTCTCATCCTCGACTTCGGTTCGCAGTACACGCAGGTCATCGCGCGTCGTATCCGGGAGTGCCAGGTTTACTCCGAGATCGTGCGCTTCGATCTGCCGGCCGCGGAAGTGGCCGCGGCTCAACCAAACGGCATCGTGCTTTCAGGTGGACCGGCCAGCGTCTATGACGAAAGCGCGCCGCAACTGGACCCGGCGATTTTCGGCCTCGGCATTCCCGTCCTCGGCATTTGCTACGGGATGCAGTTGATGGCGCAGCATCTTGGCGGTCAGGTCGAGTTCAGCGCCCGGCGCGAGTATGGCGCCGGGATCCTGCACGTCGCCAGCGGCTCGGAACTCTTCGCCGGGATCGGTGCCCAGCTCGATATCTGGAACAGCCACGGCGACAAAGTTACCGCCTTGCCGGAGGGTTTTCGCGCAGCCGCCCACACAGAAAACTCGCCCTACGCTGCGATCGAGAACCCGAAAATACGGCTCTACGGATTGCAATTCCACCCGGAAGTGGCGCACACGCCGCGCGGAAAAGAGATCATCCAAAACTTCGTTTATCACATCTGCCACTGCGCGATGGATTGGACGATGGGCTCCTTCCTGGATGAAGCCTGCGCGCGGGTCCGGGCACAGGTGGGAAAAGAGAAAGTGGTGCTCGGCTTGAGCGGCGGAGTCGATTCCTCGGTCGTGGCAGCGCTCCTGCACAAGGCGATCGGCGATCAGTTGACCTGCATCTTTGTCAACAACGGTCTCCTCCGCGAACGCGAAGAGGAGATGGTGCAACGCGTCTTCGGCGAAAATTTTCACATCAAACTGAAATACGTTGACGCCTCCGAGCGTTTCCTAACCAAGCTCAAAGGCATCACCGATCCAGAGCAGAAACGGAAGATCATCGGAAACGAGTTCATCCATGTCTTTCAGCACGCGACCGAGGAGTTGCTCGCCGAGGATGCGGCCAAAGGAGCGCACGGGCACAGTTACAAATTTCTCGCCCAGGGCACGCTCTATCCCGATGTCATCGAAAGCGTCGCCATCGGCGGAAATCCGGCGCACATCATCAAAAGTCACCACAACGTCGGCGGGCTGCCGGAAGAGATGCACTTCGAGCTGGTCGAACCGGTCCGGCAACTCTTTAAAGACGAAGTCCGGCAGGCGGGCTTGCAACTCGGCTTGCCGAAGGAAATCGTCTATCGGCAGCCGTTTCCCGGCCCGGGCCTCGCGGTCCGGATCCTCGGCGAAGTCACGCCGGAACGTCTCCGGATTCTTCGCGATGCCGACACCGTTGTCGCCAGCGAGATGAAAGCGTCCGATTGGTATTACCGCGTCTGGCAATCCTTCGCCGTCCTACTCCCGGTGCGCTCCGTGGGAGTGATGGGCGACCAACGCACTTACGAAAACACGATCGCGCTCCGGGTAGTCGAGAGCCAGGACGGGATGACGGCCGATTGGGTGCGTCTGCCCTACGAACTTCTGGCGCGCATTTCCACCCGCATCATCAACGAAGTCAAAGGCGTCAATCGCGTTTGCTACGATATCTCGAGCAAACCGCCGAGCACGATCGAGTGGGAGTGAGGGTGGGGACGGCGCGCTGCGCCGTCCAAGACGCGCGGTCCGCTCTCCCGTGTGCAAGTGATCTCCCCCGCAGCACTCGTCTTGGGCGCCGCAGCGCGGCGACCCGAGCGCGCCCTAACGAGTCACACGCGAGGGAAGCGAAAACCACAGCGCGAGCAAGCCGCCCAGCAATGCGAAATCAATCGCGAGGTGCCAGCCGAATGAAAGGTTCTTGGTTGCGCTGCCGAAGCATCCGCAATCCAGATTTATCCCGCGTAGTCGCGCCGCCACCGTCGCGGCGATGAAAACCAGCATCAGGCCGGATAGAATCCCGACCGCCCCTTTACGCCACCACCCGATGGCCAGAGCCAGGCCACAGACGATCTCCAGCCAGGGCAGATAAAATGCCAGCCGCACTCCGAGTGGCCAGGGGAGGATGTGGAAGTTCGAGATATCGCTGGCAAACTTAACCGGATCCCACGCCTTCAAAGCGCCCGCATAGACGAAGACCGCGCCCAGCACCAGCGCGAGCAAAAAGCGGAATGACCACGAAAAACCGGCCGCGCCTTGGTCCGCGCGCGTGAGCGGTGATTGGACGTGACGGACGCTCATTCCTTCCGGGCCAGCCAGGTTTCCCAACCGCCATGTAAAACGAAGACGTTCGGCAAACCCGCTTCCTCGCGCAGCCGACGGGCGACCTCGTGACTCGCCGCGCAGCTCTGGCTGCTGCAATAGACCACCACCCGCTTCTCGGGCGACCAGGTATTCAGCATCGCGGGCAGTAACGTGTTCCAGCTATCTTCGTTCAAGAGCACAGCGTTCGGAATATGCTGGGTTTCATATTGTGCTGCCGGGCGTGCATCCACCCACATGACGGCTTCGCCCCACGCCTGCGCCTGGGCCAATTCCACCTCATCCTTTGCCACTACGGGCGCGTGCCAGGGCGCGCGCTCGCCGTAGTAGAACCCTTGCGCCAGCGCCGGCACTAGCGCCAGCCCCAACAGCAGGAGAGCCTGACGCAGCAAACTTTCCTTCACGCGCCTAACCACCCGCGGCCGCGGGCCCCGTCACCCGCGCCGTCGCGTAAAAAACCTGCGGCAAGTCCGGTTGAATCGTCAAGGTAGCCGAAACCATCGTGGCCGTATTCTTCGGCGTCACCGTGATCACGAACTCGCCGGGCTTTGATCCTTTGTCCACTTTGGTCGTGAACTCGGGCGACGACGAGCTGACATCCAGTTTCGTCACCGTCACATCTTTGCCCGCCGTGACCGTGATCTTCTTTGGCTTCGGATCCTCGCCATTTTCCCAGAACACAAAGGCCGGCTGGATCTGAAGCACATCGGGAATGACCGCCTTCAAGAGCAGGTTCATGACTGGCTGGGCGGAATCGTCGGTTTCCACCGTCACTGTCTTCTGCTGTACCCCGGTGCGGTTGCCGATCTTAAAAGTCGCGGTCACTTCTCCTTTTTCCCCCGGTGCCACGTCGTTCTTCTTCAAAGAAGCCACCGTGCATCCGCACGAGCTGCGCACGTTCTTAATATTGATCGGCTTATCGGTTTTGTTCTCGTATTTAAACTGCGCCACCGCCTCGGCATCACCGGGTTTGGGGTGCAGTTCGATTTCCGTTTTTTCCCACGTGAGCTGCGCCTGCGCGGTGGACAGCGCGCCGAGAAACACAGCACTCAGCAGTGCCTTGATGGAGAGATTCATGAAAAGGAGCAAAGAGGGGGTCGCGCGCGCTGTCAACCAGACGCCCGCGCCTCTCTCTCATCGCAGCCGACGACTTTTTTCCTCCATACAGAATCGTCAGGCGATGGCGGAAGATAGTGCTCGCCTGTCCTGAGACCGCTGTGCAGCATCCACGCCATGAAAAACTCGTCCCCCCGCGAGCGTGGAGGCCTGACGCGCGCCTTTGCCTTTTCCCGTTTGCTCCTCGCTCTGGCGCTTTGTTCCGCCGGTCTCGTGCTGGCCTGGGCCAGCGTAGCACCGAGGCCCGGTTGCCCAGAGGGCGCAGATTGCAGAAGCAAGACGGAGGAAGCCGGCCAGCCCGAGCGTTACATGCCGGTGCCACGAGGGGAAGCCGATGATCTGGAACGGATCGAGATGTCGTGGCACGATCGCCTCACCTACCCGACCGGTCGCTTCAACCCCGCCTGGGTCCGCCAGGCAGCGCAGCAGGATTCCCTCATCGCCCGCGAGCTGCCGCTCGGGGTCCGAGTGGAGAACGTGTTCCCATCGAAAGATGGATCGACCGGCCTGGACCCTAGCGCTTTCACTTCACTCGGGCCCTCGCCGGAACGCATGACCGGCTGCTCGGGCTGCTACGATTACGGCACCACCCAAGGCCGGGTAAACGCGATCCTGGTCGACCCGACGACCACGGCGGACGGCTCCATCGTGGCCTACATCGGCACGGTCGGCGGCGGAGTTTGGAAAACGACCACCTGCTGCAACGGCATGACCACCTGGAATGTGCTCACCGATGACCCGCTCATCAGCACCACCAGTATCGGCACCCTGGCGATGGATCCGAATAATCACAACGTCATCTACGCAGGCACGGGCGACTTGAATTTCGGCTCCTTCTCCATGGGCAGCCAGGGCATTTTGAAGACGACCGACGGCGGTGCTACCTGGGTGGTGCTGGGCGCGGACGTTTTCGGCTCAGCCTACACGGAGCCGGCGGGTCAGTTCCCGCAGTATGACGCCGTCGGCAAAGTGCGAGTCGATCCGAACAACAGCGACCGCGTCGTCGCCGGCACCAAGAAGGGCCTCTTCTTTTCCTACGACGGTGGCGTCACCTGGACAGGCCCCGTCCACACCAATGCCTTTTCCTCGCAGCGCCAGGACATCACCGGCTTGGAGTTGACGAATATGGGCAATGGCGTCACCCGCATCCTCGCCGCCGTCGGCACCCGCGGTTTCGCCACTCCCGTGCAATACGATCTCGGCGCGCAGGGCGCCAATGGCCTCTACCGCGGCACCATGCCCGCGAGCGGAGCGCCCACCGATTTCACCCTCATCTCGCGGAACGACAACGGCTTCGTCTTCGGCACCCAAGTGGCCGGCAGCTCCTACACCACCGGGGCGAACATGAACGCCGGCAGCGGCGCCCCCTACGTCAGTAACACGGTCGGAAACCAGCTCAGCCGGATGGACATCGCCGTCGCGCCGAGCAACCCGAACTACCTCTACGCGCAGGTCGGCTCCATCGCGGGGAACACCGCCAGCGGCTGCGGGGGCGGCTCCGGTTGCCAGCTCGGCGTGTGGTCGAGCACGGACGGCGGTAACAGTTGGAGCTTCATGACTGGATCCGCGGGAGGCTCGCTTCGCAGCTGCGCCAGCGGTGGGACCAGCAGCACCGGCTCGGGTGCGGCCGGCAGCGGCGACTATCCGCAGAACTGGTACGACCAGGGCCTGCTCGTCGATCCCAATAATCCGGACCGCCTCTTCGTGGACACCTTCGATACCTGGGTGGCGAGTCGCACCGGCTCCACTTTCTATAATCTCACCTGCGGCTACAGCGGCACCTCCGTATCAAATCACGTCGTCCACGTGGATCACCACGCCATGGCCTTCGTGCCCGGATCTTCCAGCATGCTCCTGGAGGGAAACGACGGCGGCATCTTCGTCACCGCGAACGCCGACATCGCTACGGAAGGCTCCGCGCGTCCCACTTGGGTCAACCTGAACAAAGGCCTGAACACGATCGAATTCTACGCCGGCGATATCAGCGGCAATTTCGCGTACGACTCCGCCCCCATGGCAGTCGGCGGCGCGCAGGATAACGGCCCCAGCTCGGTCAAATTTAACGGCACCCCGGCCGGTCCAATCGAATGGCAGATGGGACTGGGCGGCGACGGCTTCTCCGGGCAGATCGATCCGATGGGAACCGGACAAACCCAAGCCCGGGGCACAATCACCCTCACCACCGGCGGCGCGCTCAATCAAGAGACGTTCATGATCGGCGGGCAGACGTTTACCTTCGTCATCGCGCGCAGCGGTCCCGGGGAAGTGACCTTGAACACCAGCACGACCACGCAGGGCAACAACCTGGTTACCGCGATCAATGCCGATATCCCGACCGTGGCCACCGCCGTCCGTTCGGGCGCTACGGTGGTGGTGAGCTCGACCGTTCCCGGTCCAGCCGGCAACGCCATTCCGTTTAACGAATCCGTCACTAACATGACCATGAACGGCAATGGCTTCCTCGGCGGGACCACGCAGGGCGGCCTGCCCGGCAGCCTCCGCGTCTGGGAGGGGAACAACAGTGGCGGCCTCAGCCGTTGCGTCAGCAACTGTTCGAACCCGGGCGCCAGTTGGGTCAGCAGCCGGGGCGGCTGGACCGGCGACCAACAATCTTTCGTCCTTCCGATTAACCTCTTCCACGGCGGCATCCCCGGCGGCGACGACTGCGAAGCAGCCGGGCCGACGACCGGCTGCGGACACTTGATCGCCGGCACGACCCGCGTCTGGGAGACCATCAGCGGCGCCGCGGCCGCCGTGCCATCCGCCTCCTGGTATATCACCAACAATCCCGCCGGCGCCACCGGCGGCCCGAACCTGACCAAGGGCACCCTCGGCAATCGTTCCTACATCAATCAGGTCAAATATTCGCCCAAGTATCAGAGCGTCGCGATCGTGGGGACGAACGACGGCAACGTCCAAATCGGTTTCAACCTCGGCACCGGCGTGGCCAATCAGGCTAACTGGGTCAACGTCACCGGCGATAACACCGTGCTCCCGAATCGCCCAATTCTCGGCATCGCCCTCGACCCGACCGCCTCCGCGCCGAACCTCCCGGTCGCCTACGCCGCGGTCGGCGGTTTCAACGCCAATACGCCGACCACTCCGGGTCACCTCTACCAGGTCACGTGCGCCGCTACCTGCGGCTCGTTTACCTGGCTGAACAAAACCGGCAACCTGCCCGATATCCCGGTGGATTCTGTCATCGTGAACCCGAATTATCCGCAGCAGGTCTTCGCGGGCACCGACTTCGGCCTCTACTTCACGAATGATATCACTGCGGCCACGCCGGTCTGGTCCCGCTTTAGCAATGGCCTCCCCGCCGTCATGATCTGGGATATGCAGATCGACCGCGGCAGCACCACCCTCTCGCTCTGGACGCGCGGCCGCGGCGCCTTCGCCTGGCCGTTGCCGTCGGGACCGGTCGGCGGCCCAGTCTCGCTCGCCAGCATGGTTTCGAGAAAGGCGCACGGGGGCGCCGGCAGCTTCGATGTCGACCTCGGGACAAACGGTAGCGGCGTCGAGTGCCGGAGCGGCGGCGCGAACGGCGAATACACCGTCGTGTTCACCTTCGCGAATAACCTGGCCAGCACCAGCGGCGCCACTGTCTCCGCCGGCACCGGCAGCGTCAGCGGCAGCCAGATCGGTTCCGATCAGCACGAATACATCGTCAACCTCACCGGAGTCACCGATGCCCAACGCGTGCAGATCACGCTCAGCAACGTCCGCGATACTGCCGGCAACCTGAGCAGCACCGTCGCTGGCACTCTGCCGGTGCTTATCGGCGATGCCAATAACAACGGATCGGTCTCGTCGTCCGATGTCGGCCAGACGAAGGCGCAATCCGGCAATCCCACCGCCGGAGCGAACTTCCGGAGCGATATCAACGCAGACGGCTCGGTCAATAGCAGCGATGTGTCCTTTGTGAAATCGAGGTCGGGAAACACGCTCCCGTAAATTTCTAAAAACGGCACGGAGGCGGGGCGCTCGGAAAGGCGCCCCGCCCTTCGCGTTTTAGGCCATGCGCTCGCCGATCTCCCGCCGATCTCCCGCCGATCTCGCGTGTAGCCACGTCCCTGCGGGACGTGCGAGGGAGGAGCCGACTCGCAGTTTCGGCATCGATTTAGTGGCAGGCCGGCATCCCGCACGTCCCGCAGGGACGTGGCTACACCGACGCCACAAAATCGCGGACGTAGGCGCGCACCGCTTCCTGCCAGGGGCGCGGCAGTTGGCCGGTTAAGCGCTCGAATTTCTTAGTCGAGAGGACGGTGTTCAGCGGGCGGCGCGCCACAAACTGTTTCATCTCCGCCAGCGAAATCGCATCCACCTTTTCCGCACACAGCGCCATCCCTTCCTCGCGGCAACAGTTTAGCGCCCACTGCCCATACTCCTGCCAACTGCACGAGCCTTGATTTGTGAGATGCAGCAGGCCGCCCGGAAATTCATCCGACTCCGGGGCGTCCTGGCTCCAGCAAGCGCGCAGCATGCCGGCGAGATCGCAGGTGTAAGTGGGCGTGGAAAATTTATCCGCCACCGCCGCCACGGTGTCCTTCTCGCGCGCCTGTTGGATCACCCAATCGATAAAACTCGGCCGGTCCGGCCCGAAGACCCAGGAAACGCGCACCACCAGATTCCCGGGGTCGACCGCCAGCACCAGCTTCTCCCCTTCCCGCTTCGACTGGCCGTAAACGCTGATTGGCTCCGCCGCGTCTTCCTCCGTGTAAGGCGTCGACTGCGCGCCATCGAAGACGTAATCCGTGCTGATGTGAAGCAGGCGCGCACCTTTCTCCACGCACACCTTCGCCAGGACGCGCGGCGCCTCCGCGTTGATCGCGAACGCTTCCGCGGTCTCCACTTCGCAACGGTCCACATTCGTCTGCGCCGCGCAGTTGATCAGAAGATCGAACTCCAGCGGCTCGAGCGCCTTCCGGAGGCTGTCCGTCTGCGTCAGGTCGATTTGGGGCCTGCCCAGGCCCACCACCTGATCGGCGCGGCCATACTCTCGCATTAAGGCCGCGCCCAGGCGGCCGGCCGCGCCTACGATCACGATCCGCTGCTGGGAAGAGTTCACGCCTCACGTTTCCACCGGCGGGTTGGCCGCGTCAAAGATTGCTCCGGACTCACGAACGTGGCGGAAAGACGTTTGAGCAGGGCGGGCCTGGCGCCGTAAGCTGCCAATCTCACACCTCTTCTCCATGCCCAGCTCATTCCTATTGCCATTCCTGGCCGCCCTCCTTCTCATCAGCCCGCCGGCCAGTCGCGCGGCGGATTCGCCGGGCCGTGTGAAGGCGGAAGACGAAAAAGCGGTCCGCGCGCTCGCGGCCAACTTCGCGGCAGCCTTTGCCCGACATGACGGCTTCCGTGATTGCCCGGCTCTTCCAGGAAGAAGGGGACTTCACGAGAGCAGGCGCGATGCTGGCGCACGGGCAGGCGGCCATCGAAGAATATCATCATCTGCTTTTCGAGAATGAGGGCGACGGTGCAATTTCCTCGTTCAAACAGGCAGAGCTCGAGATCCTAGACACGCGGGTGCGCTTTCTCCGGCCCGACGTGGCGGCGGTGGACATGACTGCCCGCGTGAGCGGCGGGGTGCAGGACGGCCGGACGCAGGGCCCGCGGAAAAGTCTCAACGCCTTCGTGCTGACGAAAGAAGGCGACGGATGGCGGATCGCCACTTTGCACGTGATGGATTGGCCGGAGCGGCGGTAAGGATTGCCCTCTATTTTCGCTCGTTAGTCCCGGATGGTTTCGCCTCCTGCGCTTCTCGCGCGGGATTCAGTGCGGCGTGCTGAAACCCAGCGGGAGGTCGCGCCATCGGGGGCGCGCGGTGGCTTCAGGCGAAGTACCTTTCGCGGGTGGTTTCTATTCGATCCGAGCAGACGCACCGATCCGGCCAAAAAAATACCCCAGCGATCTTTCGACCGTTGGGGTATTTGAATTAGGTGCCCGCGGAGACCGCGCGGCTTATCACTCGAAGGCCGTTCAGTTGCGCTGCGTGTCGAGACGGTTGCTGGTCGGGCCCGGATTCTTTCGAGTCACATTGGAAGCTTTGACCGATCCAACCGGCGGGGCTCCAACTTTCGGATTCACTGCGATGCCGGTCGGCGTCGGCTGCACTTTCGGGTCGATCGGATTGACTGCGATGCCAGTCGGCGTCGGCTGAGCTTTCGGGTCAATCGGGTTGACCGCAATGCCAGTCGGGGTCGGCTGCGCTTTCGGGTCGATCGGGTTGATCGCGATGCCAGTCGGCGTCGGCTGAGCTTTCGGGTCGATGGCAATTCCGGTTGGGGTCGGCTCCGCTTTGGGATCTGCTTTCGGATCGGCTTCAAACGGGTCGATCGCGATTCCGGTGGGCGTCGGCTCCGCTTTCGGATCTGTTTCAAATGGGTCGATCGCAATGCCGGTCGGCGTGGGTTGGGCCTTGGGTTCGACGGGCAGCTTGGCGATGCCGGTCGGTGTCGGCTCGAGGCGCGGAGAGGGCGGCAAAGGCTGGCGACCCATCTTGCCGGCGGTGCGCACACTCGAGGGCGGATCAATCTGACTCTGCGCCTGCGCCTGGTGGCCGAGCAGGCCGGTGGCGGCCAGAGCGACGATGACTGGGAAGGTTCGGATGGTTGATTTCATAGCTGATTTTTTCATAAGTTTTGGTTCTGCGTTCATCCCGCGCGCTCTGGTGGAGCACCTCCGAGACTGTCGTTTGGTTGGCGCTAGGAGTTGATCTCGCCGTCAGCCCCTGCGCCTTCGGGACCGCTACGATCAACTGCCTGTCCTTTGAGCGTCGGCGGAGAGAACACCATGCCCCATAGAACTCCTTCCTTCAGAGCAGGATCGGGACCGACCACCGCGAGAAAATCGCGTCAGCTGAAATTTTTCGGTTGAGAGGACCCTGTTAGGAGGCAGTTGACGGTCTTGAAATCGAGCCGACCGAAGCTTCCAGTCGACGCGCGCGAAAACGTACGCCCGCCTCTCCTTCGGCCATCCTGTGCGCCGGGGCAGGCGTTTAGTTGAAGCGGGAACACTTCCACCAGAGCGACGCCGGTGAACCCATTCACTCCCCGCACGATGGCCGTGTGAGGCGCGGCGGGGACGGTGGCCACGATGGCGGCTTCCAGATCATTAGTGGGCGGGACGGTGCTGGCCACGATCTCCCCTTCCTGCGTGCTTCTCCAGTTGTCATTGGAACGCAGGACGACCCCGTTTTGGTCCACCAGATCCAGGGTCGGATCAGCCAGCTTTCCGGCCACGGGTAGGGAGGGGCCGATCGCGCGCACGATGATCTTCCGCGGCCCTGTGCCCCCGACCAGAATGAGGCCGCCGATCATGACGTCGTCTCCAGTTTGGACCGAGCCGCGGGTGGAGATGTTGGCCAGGGTGGAATCGACCGTGTTATCCAGACCGTAGATTTCGACCAAGCCGACGCCGGTGGCGCCATTCAATCCGCGTACGATCGCGGATAGCTGGTGTTATCGCCGGCAAAGTAGCCACGATGGCCGACTCGGGGTTGCTGACGGGCGGCACGAGGCTCGGGGTGATCTCGGCTTCCTGCGTTGCTCCTCCAGTCATTATTCGTGGCGATGGTGCCGCTAGGGCCGACCAACTCGAGCGTGGTGTCGGATAATTTTCCGGGCAGCGGTGCCGAGGGCCCGATCGCGCGGACGATGACCCTCTTCGCCTGGGTGCTGCTGACGATGAAGCCGCCGATGAGAACGTTCTCGCCGGTGCCGACGCGGAGGCGGGTGGCAATGTTGCCGAGTTTGCCGGCGATGGTGCCGACTACGGCCCGGCTAACCGGTCCAGTTTTGCGTTTAAACGCCCGCGACCGTGGCGATGGCGTGGCTGTTCGGCAATCCTCCGCCACTGAAGGTGACCGGGAAGGAACCGTTTCCGGGTACCGGTACCGAGTAACCACCGGAGGCGGTCGAGACCGCGAAGAAGTTGCTGCCCGCCACGTCCACTCGCACCGCGGCGATGCCTTCACCCGGATCGTAAACGTTATTCCCGTTCGTATCGCGAAAGACGACGCCGGTGAGGAAAGGAGTGCCTCCGTTCTGCGTCCCGAAGTTCTGCGCGATGTAAAGGGAATCCAGGTCTGGCCTTGTCCGACATCGGTGCCAGCGCTGATGAGGATCACGGCTTCACGGAAGAAAGTGAGCGTAGTCGTGTTGCGATGGCCGCGGCCGGGCACCGTCACTTCGGTGAAGAGATCGTTATGAGAACTCGAGGCGGTGGCGATGAATTTCGCGCCGGCGAAAGGCCCGGAACCTTGCGACTCTGAGGTGGCGACGTTCTCCGGCCCGGGGAAGAAGCCCGAGGCCGTCATCGGCCCGTTGTATGGCGCGGCAGTGTAGACGGCGGCGCCGATCCGCTGCGAAGGGTTGGTCCCTCCGATTGAGATTTGTGGCGTGCGCTTGGGCGGCGTTGAAAATCCGGTCGTTCCAGGAGAGCGGCTGGGCGGAAGCGGGCGAATCCAGGTTCCAAGACCGGAGAAGCGAAGTTTTTGATCCGTCGGCCCGGGGGCCGGCCGGCTCCACGCCAGCGTTGGTGTCGGCGCGCCCTCGCGCCGAAGGGTCATTTCATAACGCCCTCAGGTCGGACTCAGATCTGTCGGGAGCAGACACCGAGCGTGCCTGCTCCACGCGCAGAAATGAGGAGGCGCCTCCTTAATTACTCAGGGCGAACACTTCCACCAGGCCGACGCCGGTGGTGCCGTCCTTGCCCCGCACGATCGCGGTGTGAGGCGCGGGCGGAAGCGCGACCACGATGGCCGACTCCAGGTCGTTCGTGGGCGGCACGGCGGTGGCAATGATCTCGGCTTCCTGGGAGCTACGCCAGTTGTCATTGGTGGCGATGATCATTCCCTGCTGGTTGGCAATCTCGAGTGTCGGATCGGCCAGATTGCCGGTGGTAGGCAGAGAGGGCCCGATCGCCCGGACGATGACCCGGCGCGGCGCGTTCCCGACCAGGATGATGCCGCCGATCATGACGTCATCTCCGGTTTGGACAAAGCCGCGGGTGGAGATGTTAGCCAACTGCGAACTTGCCGCCGGATCCAGGTCGTAGACTTCGATCAGGCCGACGCCGGTGCTGTTCCCGGCACCGCGCACGATGGCGGTGTAGCTGGAGCTATTCGCGGGCAAGGTGGCGACGATGGCCGATTCCATATCGTTCGTCGGTGGCACTTGGCTGGCGATGATCTCTGCCTCCTGGGTGCTGCGCCAATTGTCGTTGGTAGCGATGGTGCCATTGGGGCCGACCAACTCAAGAGTCGGGTCCACTAATTTGCCGGGAATCGAGAGCGATCCGCCGATGGCGCGCACGATCACCTTCTTCGGCTGGGTGCCGGTGACGATGAAACCGCCGATGAGCACGTTATCGCCCGTCTGGATGCTGACCCGGGTGGCAATGTTGCCCAAAGTAGTCGGCGTCGGACTCGGAGTGGCGCTAGGGGTGGGCGTCGCGGTCGGGGTGGGCGTCGCAGTGGGAGACGGCGTTGCCGTGGGAGTGGGCGTTGCAGTCGGGAGGGGCGTCACCGTTGGAGTAGGAGTCGCAGTCGGGCTGGGCGTCGGGGTCGCTGTGGGAGACGGAGACGGAGACGGAGACGGAGACGGAGACGGAGACGGAGACGGAGACGGCGACGGAGACGGAGACGGAGACGGAGACGGAGATGGCGATGGCGATGGCGATGGCGATGGCGATGGCGATGGCGATGGCGTGGGCGTCGGCGTCGGCGATGGCGATGGCGTGGGCGTCGGGCCGCCGAGAGAGTAAGTTCCGCGTCCCAGCGTGCCCGCAGTAAGGACTTGATCGGTGGGATCATAACGGAGATCCCAAACCAAGGCCCGCGGCAGACCGGTGGAAACCGCCGCCCACGTGCCAGCGGCTCCGGGCGCGGTCAACTGGAAGACGCCTTTGGTGCCGCCAGCGTAGAGGACGGCGTTCGCAAAGCTGGCATCTGGATTGGAAAGCTCGATCACCCGGATGCCATCCGTCAGCGTCCCCAGGTTCCCAGTGATCTCGGTCCAAGCGGCGCCTTCATCAGCCGAAGTGTAGACCTTGCCAGTACTATCGAGAACGAAGAGCCGCTTGTAGTCGAAACGATCCATGACCAAGGCCCGAATCGTGCCGCCTGGATAGCTAATCGTGCTGATCGTGCCGCCCAGGGTCACACGGTGCTTGATCTTGTCGGCCGCGGCCACGTAGAATACGTCCGGGACGGCGCCGCCGCCGAGGCGGCCACCATAGGCCATCGGCGTGCTGCCGGTGGAACTTTGGTCGCCCACCGGGGCACTGGCCGTCCCCAGATTAGTCAACGTCTCTCCGCGGTCGGTTGATTCGTAGATGTTCCCGGGCATTGCCGCCGCGGGCCTGTTGTCCCCGGTCCCAATCAGAAGCCGCGTCGGATCCACCCGGTTGATAACGTAAGGCTGGAGGAACTGGAGCCCCGGGCCATCAAATTGTTTCAAGGTTTGGCCCGTGCCGGCGCCGGCAGTGATCATTAAAGCAGGATAAATTGGCCCCTCGATCAATTGCCCGGTCGTGTTGTAGGTGCGTCGATTAAATGGATCAAACATTTGGCTCGAAGAATACCGAATCGACATCCCGGCGTGCGTCGCTTGGTCGGCATCTACTGTGACCCGGCCGCCATCGCCCCCATCCGCCTGCGCCCAGACAAAGTTCCCAAACAACCGCTGATAGCTGGTCCCATTATCCTGGGCGCCGGCCATGAAATTTTTGGCATTGGAATCGTAGGTCGCATTGTGGTTCTCCGCGACCTGCATATCGCCGTTCAGGGACGACCAGATTCGCGTGGTCAGATTCGGATTGTTCAAGCGGAAGATACCGCCATCGCAGCCGTGCAAAATGTTCCCGGTGGCATCGAAGATCATGGTTCGGGAATCGGCGTGGGGCACTGAGCCGTTGGCCCCATTCAGGGCCATCAACTGCCACGCGCCGGAGGAATTTCTAAAGATAGTGCCGCTGAAAGTATTGGCACCATTGGGATTGGGAAATTGGCCCATGCCGCCCAATTCGTCGTTACTCGGCTGCCGATCGCCGGAAATCCAGACGATGTTCGGATCGGTCTTGTCGGCCAAAAGCGCACCTTGGCTGCTGCCCTGCAAGCCGGGGAAAAGACGTGGCGTGGGGACGCCCAAGGCCGTCCAGGTGCCGCCTTGATCCACCGAACGATACACATTCGCTAAAGCCCCCCCATTGATGACCGCCGCGTAGACCACGCTATTCCCCGGGCTGCTGTGGACGGAAAGCAGCACACGCGAGTTCGATACGACCGCGAAGCCCGTGCCATTCGCCAGCACCCAAGTGGCGCCGGCGTCATCGCTTCGATAAATATTCCCGCCTGAGGAAGCGTAGAATCGCGTGGGCGTGCCCCCGTCACCGGCTAGGTCGCTGATCGGATTGCCCGGGATGCCGTTGGTCACCGGAGCGTACGTGGTGCCGCCATCCACACTGCGAAACACGCCTCCGGTAGCAGCCACCAGCACGACCTGATTTCCACCTTCCAATTGCGAGGTCGGAAGCACCCGGCGGATATTCATGTCTTCCAGCGCTGCGCCCACCACCGTCCAGGTCGCTCCCCCATCCGTTGAACGCCCGATTCCAAAACGCTTCCCGCCTTCATTTCCAAAGCTGCTCGCGTTGCTCGCTCCCACGAAAATGGTGTCGGCATTGAGCGGGCTGATCGCGATCGATCCCAAAGAGAGCCCGGGCAGAGCTTGATCGGTGAGAGCCGTCCAGTTGGGCTTGGCCGCGGTGGCGTTATTCGTTCGCCAGACGCCTCCGTTCACAGAGGCCGCATAGACCAGATCCGCGTTGGTCGCGCTCGGAGCTATGGACTCGATGCACCCGGCCACCGGATTATCACCATCAGGAGTGGTGATTCCCTCGTCCTGGCCGCCAATCGCCGGTGCGGGACCTACCGGCGCCCATTGGGCGGAGAGCGAGCCGGCAAAACAAAGAAGGACCGCGGAAGTGAGGGCGGGCCGGATGAAGGATTTAATGTACATAAAGTCGTTCGTAAAAATCTGGCCCTTACTAGCGAAGAAGAACGCAGAATGTCTAGCATTTATATTTGACCTTGCCCTTTCATTGTCCATGGTGGGCGTCATTAGGCGGCGAGAGATTGTCGATTCACCTGTCTAGAAATATTGGTAATAAAATGAAAAAATCGTATTTTGCCCTAGTTGCCGCAACCTCCCTCCTCGCAGCGACCACTTCTTTTTCCGCTCAGCCAGGCGCTCCAGTGGTCAACGCCTTTAATACCTATCTCTCCACCCACGGCCTGAGCGACCGATGGTCGGATGGCCCGTTACGCCAGGTGGATAGCCCGGAATTGCGGGCCGCCTATGGCGAACGCCAATTCTTTTTCACTTATAAAGGGGCGCCTTTGCCCCCCGGCGCTCCCATGCCAGAACTGATCGCGCGTTATAAGCGGGACGTGGAAGCCTATCAAAAGCACTCCCTCCGCCTCACCGTGGGCGTGGATGGCGAGCAAAATGTCCTCCCTTTCCAGCAGGCAAAAGATTTTAACGTCGGCCTGATGCCCGTGAAGAGCGAAGGCGATGTGAAAGTCGCCACAGCTGCCATCCTGGCTTTGATCGGCGATGACAAAGTGCATCCTGAGGCGATCAGCGCCAGTCAGGTCACCGTCTCGCCCACTCGCTCGGGCTGGATTGGCAAGGTAAGCCAGCCGAGAGCCTTCGACGGGACTGTGGTCTTCGATTCCAACGGCACCTGCATCAGCGCCACCAAGAAGCTGAACTACGTGCCGCCCATGCCCCCCTGATCGGGGAGGTGCTTTTCGTCCACACTTGGAGATTTACCCCAGCGGGTGAGTTTTCCTGTCCCTCCCCGAGGGGGTATCTGGTTAGCGTCGCGCCAGGCATTCTTGGGGAGCGCGGGCGCCTCGCCAAAAACCGGATCGGCGCTCCAACACACCAAAGCTCGCCTTCTCGATCGAGTGTCCAACAAGGCGCGTGACAGAGTAAGCGAGGACGCCTGCGCTCCCCGACCAGATTCGTTCTCGTTCCCACTCTCAAACTGCGCCTTAAACACGCAGATGGAGACCATGGTGGCTGGCTCCCGGTAGCGGCACGGCCCACACTTCCGGCGACAAGGCGTCGCCGCTACGGCGGCTGCTGCGACCGCCGCACCAACCAAATGGCTGGAGTCTGCTCACGGGAAACGCAGCGGCCTGAACGCTGCTTTCCCTACCCAAATGGATATTGCTCACGCTCGCGTTCTAATTTCCGAGCGCGAAAACCTCCGCCGAACCAACTCCCGTGATTGCGCTCTAGCCCCGCACAATCGCTGTGTGCGAAGTGCCGCCCGCACTCGCCGGCAGCGTCACCACCCCGGCGGCTTCTTGGTCGTTCGACGGCGGCACCATTGCGGCTACGATCTCGGCCTCCTGCATGGTCCGCCAGTTATCGTTCATTCCCTCCAGGACTCCGTTCGCATCCCGTATTCTCCAGGGTGGGGTCCATCAGCCAGCTGAGCAGTGCTATTGCCATTCAATGAAAAGGAGGTCCAATCGCGCGCACGATCACCCGCCGGGGTGCGTTCCGATCAGGATAATCCCGCCGATAATGACGTCGCCGCCGGTCTGGACCAGCCCGCGGGTGGAGATGTTGGCCAGACTGCGAATCCACCGTCCGATCGAGATCATTCCTCCACTTGTCCCACCCCGGTGGCATTGCCGGCTCCGCGCCCCACGGCGGTGTAGGGAGGCTGCCGGCTGCCGATGCGGGCAAGGTGGCGATGATGGCCGATTCCAGATCATTCAGCGGCGGCACGGTGCTGGCGATGATCTCGGCCTGCTGCGTCGTGCCCCAGTTCTCGTTCAGCGCGATCTGTCCCCCTGGCCCCGCTAGTTCCAAAGTCGTATCCGCAACCCGGCCCGCCACCGGCAGGCCGACGACATTTAATAAAGGTCCGAGCGCCCGGACGATGACGCGCTTGGACTGCGTCCACCGCACGATGAGCCCCCCCGATCGGCACGATGTCGCCGGTGTCCATTCGCAGGCGGTCGAGATATCCCCAGCACCGCTGGCGTCGGAGGCGGGCCACTACCCTACCGACCCATCATTCGGGGTGCTCGCGCTGAGCACCGTGGCGAAAGTGAGACCGCCATCGGTGGAGAGCGAGATCTTCACGTTGGCCGCCCTGACGGGTCGGCGGTGGTACTGGCGACATTCCACGTCACCGGAAAAGGCATTCCGCCCGTCGCTGAGACGGCGGTATGCGGAGCGGCGAGAAGAAACGGCCCGCTCTCACCGCGCGCCGTCACCATCATGCCCGCATCCACTACGCCGCCCCTGCCCCATCCCTCGCCGACACCCGGAAAATCATGGTTCCGCGTGTCACTGATTCAGCGACTTATCCCTGGGCGGGGCGCTGGCTTGACGGGTGGCTCCGGTTCCTCCCCCGGAAACGACAAAACCCTTGGGATGGCGGAACCATCCCAAGGGCTAGTCTGATTTGCTGATTTTATTTTTTGGCTTTAGGAGCCCGCTTACGGCAGGACGGCTCCCGCTCTCGATTTCACAATCGAGATGTCCGTCCCGTTGATCGATCCCCCGGCGTTCACGTCCGCCCGGAAGTTGCCCCCCGTCACCGTGCCGGTCGAGGCCCCAGCTTTGGTTTGGCTCACGTCGCTCCCGCTCACTCCC
>JBBSLZ010000015.1:0-24979 GCA_038233435.1 Chthoniobacterales bacterium | reverse complement strand
GCGATGCCCTTGACCAAGCTGGCGCACCCGGCGAGAGACGACGTTGATCAGCAGTTGCTGATTCGGAATCACGAGAGCTGCTTCCTGTAGGAGTTGGGTGGTCATATTGCGCAAGGAACGGACGGCACGGGTCGTCCCCGTAGGGAACTGAAGGATCGCCGGAGTCTCGCTGGGAAGAACGGGTGGGATAATCTTCGAAGCAATCATCGGCAGGGAAAAGGGAATCGAGACTTTGCGGGCCGGTCCTGGGGCTGTCAAACGATTTTCCTGCCCAAAAAGCGGGCAGCGAGAATTTGGCCAAAGGCGAAAAATCTTCTAAAAACAAAAGAATATTGTTGCGCTGGCCAGCGCCGCCCCTGTAAAAGCACTGGGGTCGAGAAAAAGTGGCACGAAAACAAGAAAGGGGCCGCGAAACCAGGCTTCTTAATGGGCCGCCCATGCCCGACTTAATAAACGTAAGACTATGAAATC
Organism: Chthoniobacterales bacterium; assembly: GCA_038233435.1. Classification (GTDB taxonomy): domain Bacteria; phylum Verrucomicrobiota; class Verrucomicrobiia; order Chthoniobacterales; family UBA10450; genus JACCTI01. Next base: position 24,508 of record JBBSLZ010000015.1, on the reverse strand, counting down.
AATAAACTCCGGCCGCTTCCTGGCCAAGGCGCTTCTGGCCATCTGTGTCCTCCTCTCGCTGGCGATCGCGCCGGCGAAAGCCGTCCTGGTGACCTGGGATTTCAATCCAGACAATCTAAACGCCGAAGTCGGGTCTTCTTCGCTGACGCTGACCCAATCCGGCTCCAATCTGACCGTGCGCGGCTACGATAATGTCCCGGGGCCAGATCCCCTGCATAACCTCTTTTATAAAAATGCGCAGGACAGCGGCGGCGCTCACGAACGCGGATTGGGTCTTAGCGGCACGCCCAGTAACGAGCTGATTCCCGACATAAACGGAAATCCCGAGAACTATCTGCAACTCGATCTGCGGTCTCTCCTCAGCCAGGGATTTACCGCCGGCATGGTCAGAGTGACCAGTCTGCAGGCTGGCGAAAGCTTTTCGATCTACGGTTCAAACGCATTGGGCGAACTGGGGATGCAGCTCGGGGGCCCCTTCGCGGGTTTGGCCTTTGATGACCAATTTGTTGCGATTCCGAACTTCGGCGCCTTCCAGTTTATTTCGCTGGCTGCCACGACGGGCCGCGTCTTGCCGTCTGGTTTTCAGGCAGTCGCGCCGATCCCCGAGATGAGCACGCTCTTCCCCATCCTGGGTCTTTTGGCTGCCATCTCGATGACGTCGATCCTGCGCCGCCGGCGCGCGGTCAAGACATAACAAATTCCCTACAAACTGAGCGACGGCCGTCTCCTCCGAGACGGCCGTTTTGCTTTGTCACCGCAATGCATCGCCGTGGCCATTTCGGGGATCGGGCGATACTCAGGCCCGGTTTGCGCATGGCCAGCTTTAGGGGGGAGGCGCGGCGAGGGCGGATGGGGATGGCTCCGCGACTTTGCTCTGGGCCTGGTCGAACAGGCTCCGCTCTTCGGGCATGAGCGGCGCGTCGATTCCTCCGGCTAGATAAGGGCGCGCCTTTTCGGCCTCGCCCGCGGCGACCAGAAAGATGCCGTAGTAGGCGGAGAGCGCAGGCACGCGGAGTTGCTCTTCCGTCAGCCGCGCCATCGCGTGGACCGCCCCGGCGGCGTTCCCCTGTTTGAACAGCGAAAAGGCGAAGGTGGATGCGGGGCCCGGATCGTCGGGCTTCTTTTGATAAAGATCTGCCGCCATCTTGCGCGCGCGCTCCGGCTCGGCGTCCAGCAGCAGGCCTAGTTGAGCCAGGTTATTCTGGAGCACCAGGTCGTCGGGGTGCGCCTCCACCAGGCGCGAAACGGTCCGGTAGAGGCCGCCCGTATCCCCCGTCTCGGAGTAGTAGCGGTAGAGAGCGCTGAGCGCTTCGTCCCGCTCCGCGGGATCTTTCGCGAGGCTCCATAAGAGAACGACTGCCTCATCGATCCAACGCCATTGAATCACCGTCCGCGCGAGCACAGCTACGAGCCGCGGCTGGTTCGCCGTTTCCTTGATCGCGGCGGCCCACTCCCGGTCGCCCGCGACCGTTTTCCTCTGTTCCCGGAGCGCCCGCGACAAGTAGGCGCGGCGGAGAAAGTCGAGCGTGCTCCAGGATTGGCCCTCGGTAAATGTCGCCAGGCCCGGCCAATCGCCCACTCCCAAATAGGAATCCGCCAGGGCCATCGGCACCGGCCACTGCTTCAGTAATTCGGGGTCCAGACCTTTCGTATAATTGAGGGCCAGCGCGCTCAATTGGCTCTTGTTCATCCAGGAAACGAGCAGGGCCAGGTCTGCCGGATGCGTCACCGCCTTCTCTTCCACCGTGGTCAGGAAGGCGGTGAATTCGGGACGGCGGAGCTGCCTCAGAATATCCAGATAGAGGAGCGCATCCTGGAAGGAGGCCTCCGGGAAGGCTTCTAACTCTCGCGCCAGCTCCAGCACTCGCTCCGCATTTCGCCGCTTGGCGGCATCGGCGATCAGGGCCCGCGTCGCGGCAGCGCGTTGCGCGGGGTCCCGGCTCATCTTCTCCAGCGTCTCGCGCGCCTTTTGTTGCACCGCCGGATCTGGCAGGATGAGACTGACGGTGGCCAGGCGGACCTGGTAACCCGCGTTTCCGGGCTCCGCCTGCACCGCTTTGGCCCAATGCTCGCGTGCTTCCGCAGGTCGACCACGCGCTTCCTCGAGGCGGCCCGCGCAGGCGTGGTAGGCGGCGGTCTGCGCGCTCGGGCTCACCGTCGTCAAAGCCTTCGTAGCGATGCCGATCTCCTCGAACTTCAATGCGCACTCTGCCAGTGCAATCTGATCAGCGGGAGAATTCGGCGCCAGCTGCACCGCGCGACGGCGCCAATCGAGAGCGGACCGGTTCCCGGCCGCTTCGTCAATCTCGGCCAGCATCCGCGCCGCGGCGACGCTCTCCGGATCGAGCTGGTAAGCGCGCTGCGCACTGAGTGCCGCCGCGCGCACATCGCCACCGCTCAGGTAGGCGGCCGCCCGCCGCAGAACATGCCGCTCCCGCCAGTGTTGATAAATGCCGGACCCGCCCCAGATGAGTAAGACGAGCAAGACGAAAGCTCCGATGGAGCCGACCACATAGCGGAACAGGGTCCGCTCAGTTTTGGAAATGGGGTTATGCAAGGGCTGGGCTCTCTCCTGGCCGAAACCGCCGTGCCCGGCAGGAGGCGCGCCACGCGGGTCGGTCATTCTTTCGCCAGAATGTAAGGTGCGCCCTGCGCCCAGAGCAAACCGTGAAGTGCTCCGCGACAGCTCTCATTTTCCGCTTCCCGCCAGTTCCGCTTGCTCTTGCCATTTAAATACGCAAGGGTGCGCACAGTTCGGGCTGTGGCTCAGCTTGGTAGAGCGCCTGTCTCGGGTGCAGGAGGTCCAGGGTTCAAATCCCTGCAGCCCGATTTTCCTCCCATCCTCTGCGCGGCCGCTGTGATCGAGCGCAAGTCTTCTGGTCCGAGTGCGAGTAGATGAACGACACCGTCCTCACCACCATCGCCGTGACTGGTTTCGGGGTCGCGTTTTTCCATGCCGCCATCCCGACGCACTGGCTGCCGTTTGTGCTCGCCTCCCGGGCTCAGCATTGGACGCACTCGAAGACGCTGGCGATCACGGCTCTGGCGGGCGGCGGACACGTTCTCTTTACCGCCGCACTGGGTCTGCTCATCGCCTGGTTCGGGATCGCGCTGAATGAGCGGATCGGCCATTGGTTTCCGCGCCTCGCTGGCGCTGCCCTCCTCCTGCTGGGACTGTTTTACCTGTATCGCCAACTGAGCGGGGAAGGCCATGCCCATCATCATCGCTTTTGCGGTCATGGCCACCCCCACGAGAGTGGACCGCCGCACGCACAGGCGGCCCCGGTTGCCCTTCGCACCTCGACCACTTCGGATCGTGCCGCCATTACCAGCCTGCTGACGCTCCTCACCTTCTCCCCCTGCGAGGCATTCCTTCCCATCTACGCCTCGGGCGTGCGCTATGGCTGGACGGGATTCGCCCTCCTCACCGCCATTCTTTCCATCGGCACAGTCGCCGGGATGGTGCTCTTTACTTCGCTGACCCTGGCTGGCGTCCAAAAAATCAAGCTCACTCTCCTGGAAAAATACGAGAGCGGGATAATCGGTGGCCTCCTCTGCCTGGTCGGGCTTCTGATTGTGCTCTTCGAACAATAGAAATTCTTTCATGGCTGACGAACTCAAAATTGGCGACGCCGCGCCCGCGTTCCGGGCCACGGCGGTGGGCGGCCCTTACGGCAGCGGTCAGGAAATAGAGTTGGGACAGCTGCGCGGGAAAACGGTCATTCTTTACTTTTATCCGAAGGACGATACGCCGGGATGCACCACCCAGGCCTGCGCCCTGCGAGAGGCTTGGCCCGGTCTCGCCGGACGGGCCGAGATTTTCGGGGTCAGCATCGATTCACCCGCGAGCCACCAGAAATTCATCAGCAAGTTCGATCTCCCCTTTCCTCTTCTCTCCGATGTGGATCGGCGGCTCGTCGAGGCTTACGGCGTCTGGGTGGAGAAAAGCATGTATGGGAAAAAATACATGGGGGCCGAACGCAGCACCTTCGTCATCGACCCCGAAGGCCGGCTCCGCGCCATCTTTCGGAAGGTGAAGCCCGCCGAACACGTGGCCCTGCTCGAGCAGGAGCTCGGAGAATAGTATCAACCAGCGAAAGAAGGGAGTTGCAGTCATTCCCATCCGGTGCTTGCATTGCCCTCCGCAAAAGCGGATTGCAGTCACTACTCTATGGGATCACTGAAAAAGCGCCGAAAGGCGAAAATCTCCAAACACAAGCGCCGCAAGCGCATGAAGGAGAATCGCCACAAAAAGCGTCTCCGTTACAAGTCGTAACCGCTCCGCGCGCTGCTCCGTTCCCGCCCTCGCTCCCTCGCCTTGCGCACGGCACTGGTGCGGGATGGTTTGCGCCCGTTCCGGCGCGCCGCTAGTATCGCAGGCATGAAGCGGAAAAAGCTGACGGGCGCGTGGCCCACGCTGCTGCTGGTCGCTTTTTTCGCCTCCGGCACTGCGCGCGAATTGGTGGCGGCAGACTCAAAAACCGCTCGCGATCGACCCGCTGGCGCGATCGACGACTCTCTCCGCTTGCTGCCCCCGGACGACCTCGCGCTCGATCTCCCCGCCCAGCGCAAAGCCGGCGCCCTGGCCAATTTCGTCGAAGGCGCGCGCCTGGAAGAAAATGGCGAAATCGAGCAGGCACTCGAGGTCTACCAGAAGGTTCTCACCGTCGATCCCGGCGAAATCGAACTCGCCTCCCGCGTCGCCTCGCTCCTCACCCGGCAGGAGGACTTTCCCCGCGCCATCGACATCCTGAAAGACGCAATCAAAGCCAACCCGCAACAAGTCGCTCCCTTCCTCCAGCTCGCCTTCCTTTATTCAAAATACCTGCGCAAACCCGACCAAGCGCTCAAGTATGCCGACCAGGCCGTCGCGCTCGACCCGGAAAGCATCGATGCCTACCAGCGCATCTTCGAAATCGAAACCACCCGCGGCCGCCCGAAGGACGCTCTCGCCGCCCTCGATCGCGCCACCAAAGTGAAAAGCGGCGACGCCACCTTCTGGATTCGCCTTGGAAAGCTTTACGCCGCCACCTTATTTCAGCCCGAGACCGACCCTGGCACGGCCGACCTCCATCGCGTCAACCTTCTCTTTGAGCGCGCCGCCGTCGCAGCGGGCCAGAACGCCGCCGCCCTCAAAGAAGTGGCCGATTACTACGCCGCCACGCAGCAAATCGACGAAGCCATTCCGCTTTACCTAAAAGTGCTCGAGCTGGAGCCAGACGATTCCAACGCGCGCGAAAAGCTTGCCACCGGCTTTGTCCTCACCAACCAACGCACCAAGGCCACCGAACTCCTCCAGCGAATCATCCAAGACTCCCCGCAGAAATACCAGCCCTACGAACTCCTCGCCCAACTGTTCGACGACGAAGGCAGGGCCCTGCTCCGCGCCAATGACCTGGAAGGAGCCAAAGCCGAATTTTCGAAAGCCGCCGCCAACTACGAGCAAAGCCTGCTCATCAACCCCACCCGCGGGCAGACCTACCTCCGCCTCACCGAATTGCTCATTGGGCCTCTCCGCGAGAGTGCCCGCGCGGAAAAGCTCCTCCTCGAAGCGCGCGGCCGATTCCCGCAGGTGCCCGAGTTTTCCTACTTCCTCGCCTTGGCCCAACGGGAAGCCAAACACTCCCAGCAGGCCGTCGTCACCTTCGAAGAAGCTCTCCAGGAAGCCGAGGCCCACACCGAAGAACTGCTCACGCCCCGCTTTTACTTCGATTACGGCATCGCGGCCGATCAAGCCGGCCTCCGCGAAAAAGCGGCCGACCTCCTGAAACGGTCGATCTCCCTGGACCCCGCCAAAGCGGCCGAAGCCTACAACTACCTCGGCTACATGTGGGCCGAAAACGAGACTCACCTCGAAGAAGCCGAGGAAATGGTTAAACAGGCCCTTCTCCTCGATCCCGATAACGGCGCCTATCTCGACAGTCTCGGCTGGGTCCACTATCGGCGGGGCCTTTTCGACGAAGCCCTCAAGGATCTGCTCCGCGCCGCCCAAAGCCTCCAGAAAGACGACCCCGTCGTTTTCGAACATCTCGGCGATACCTACGCGAAACTGAACCGCGCCCCCCAGGCGCTCGAATACTGGCAAAAGGCGATCGCGCTCGATCCCGAAAACAAGCTCCTTGCCGAAAAAATCGAGCGCACCAAAACCAGGCTCAGCAAAAGCGGTCCGATCAAGCCGCTCCCTCTTCCGTGAGACCAGCCGACCGCATCGCTCCCACGCCGGTCATCGCCTGAGCCGTTGACGGCCACCATTTAAAGTCCTGCTCGCCGTTACGTTGGAAGCCCCTGCGCGCGCGCGTCGAAGAACAAGTCGAGGCCGAATCGGTCGCTCGTCCGGCCGAAGACGACGCCTCCATCTAGCGCGGTGTCGCGTGCGAACAGTTGCACAGCGGCCCGTCTCTGGGATAAGGAAACCGAGCGATGCGTCAGAATGGTAAACGAGTGCGGCGAAAACGGGTCCAGCCGGGTTCGAACTGGCGGTTCACCCTCTTCCATCGCCGGAACGTCATCTTTGCCGGCGCCGTCGTCGCAGGATTTGCGATTGGATTCGCCACCCTCACCTACGCCCCCCGCGCCTTTAGCACCTGGCGGGAGACGGGACTTCAGAAACGCGCCCAGGCCGAGCTAAACCAAAACGACCTCGAGGCCGCCGCCCTCACCGCCCAGCAGATGCTCCGCTATCGCCCCGCCTCCGTCGCCGCCTTCCGCATTTTGGCCGAAACCACCGAGAAACAAAATCGCTCCGAAACCGTCGCCTGGCGTTCCCAGATCGCCCGCGCCCGCCCAAATGATCTGGACGCACAACTGAACCTCGCCTCCGCTGCCCTTCGCTTTGGCCAGCTCGACACCGCCCGCCGCGCCCTCGAAAGCGTCGCTCCCGCAGAGCGCGAGAAGGCCGCCTACCATGTCGTCGCCGGCTGGTTGGCCCGCGCCCAAGGCAATGAAAAAGACGTCGAAGCACACTTCGCCGCCGCCCTCCACCAAGAGCCGCAGAACGAACTCTACCAATTCAACCTCGCCGTCCTCCGCATTGGCTCCGTCGAACCAGCCGTCTCCGCGGAAGCCCGCGCCACTCTCGAGCGCTTGAGCAAAGCCACCACCTTCCGCTCCGGCGCCCTCCGCGCTCTCCTCAGCGACGCCGTCGAGCGCGACGATCTCGCCCGCGCCGATTCCCTCGCTCAGGAACTCCAGATGACCCAGCAGGTCACCTTCGCCGATTACTTGCTCAGCCTCAGTTTTTATCGAAAACTCGACGCCAAAAAGTACTCCGCCGTCTTGGAAAAGATCAAACCCGTCGCGGCGCGGAATGGAACCGATCTCGCGCTCCTCATGAATTGGATGATCCGGAACGGCCAGGCCAGCGAAGTCCTGAAATGGGCCGACAAATTACCCTCGGAGATCACCACCAAAGCGCCCGCCGCCCTCTCCATCGCGGAAGCATTTGCCGAAGTGAAAAACTGGTCCCGCCTCAAACGCTGGACCCGCAGCGGCGGCTGGGGCGCGGATGATTACCTGCGGCTCGCCTACCAGGCCTACGCCGCCCGCCAGGCCAAGCAATCCGGCGCCGAAGCCGAGTTCCATTCCCTTTGGAATTCCGCGGAGCGGAGCGCGAGCGAGAATCCGGAACGCGAAGCCGCCCTCGCGCGGCTGGCCCTGCGCTGGGGCTTGCCTGCGGAAGCAGAGCATCTCTGGCAACGCGTCGTGCGCCACGCCCCCATGCGCCGCGAAGCGCTCGATGCCCTCGGCCGCATCTACCGCGAGAACAACGATCTCCGCCGCCTCCTCGACGTGGCCAGACAACTCCACGAAAGCTCCCCCCGCGAGCCCGCCCTGGCCGCCAACTACGCTCGCTTCGCACTCCTCCTCGAGCCGAACACCGAGCAGGCGCAGCGCACAGCTCGCACCGCTTTCGAAGCCGCACCCACCGACGTCAGCTGCGCCATCACCTACGCCTTCGCGCTCTATGGCCTCGGCCGCACCGCCGACGGCCTCGAGGTCTTGCGCCAGCTTCCGCACGACGCCCTCCTCGATTCCCACGCTGCCGTTTACGCCGTCGTCCTCCTGCTCGATGACAACAAAGTCGAGGCCGCGCAGGAGTACCTCGCCGCCGCCCGCGGCGGCCCGCTTTTCCCCGAGGAGAAAAAGCTGCTCGAGGAAGCGCTCGCTCGTCTCCCGGCTCCCGCGCCCTCGCCTTCCCCCTCCCCGGAAACGCCCACGGCCTAACGAGACATCACTTTTTCCACCAGCATCGCCGCCATCGGCTCGGTCGCCTTTTCCAGCGCCGCATTTGCCTTCTTTAACCGGGCCGCCTCCCCGCTCCCCAGAGCCGCCCGCAGTTCCACCAAAAGCGCTTCGATCTCCCGTCTCTCTCCTGCCGCCAGGTCCCTCCCTAAGACGGCAAACGCACTCTCCACCGCCCGCGCCATCTCTTCCGCCTTCAGCCGAGCTTCCGTCCAGACGCGCTCATTCATGTCCTCGAACGCATGCTCCAGCGAATCCCCGATCATCGCCTCCACCGCTTCATCCGAAACATCGACCGCGCTCTGAATTTCCACGATCTTCTCCCGGCCGCTTTTCGTATCCCGCGCCAGGACGTGCAAGATGCCACTCGCATCGATCTCAAATTGCACCCCCACCCGCGCCACTCCCTTCGGCGCCGCCTCGAAGTCCAGCTCGAAATTTCCCAGCGGCCAGTTATCTCGCGCCATTTCCCGTTCCCCCTGCAGCACCTTGATCCGCATCGCGCGCTGATGATTGACCGCCGTCGTAAACATCTCCCCCGCCTTCAGCGGGATGGTGGAATTGCGCGGAATGATCACATTCATCAACCCGCCAAAAGTCTCGATGCCTAACGAGAGCGGGGTCACGTCCAGCAGGACCACATCCCGCACCGCCCCCGAGAGAATCCCCGCCTGGATCGTCGCTCCCAGCGCCACCGCCTCATCCGGATTCTGGCTTGTGTTCGGCGCCCGCCCGAAGATCTCCTCCACTCGCGTCCGCACCAGCGGCATCCGGGTCATCCCGCCCACCAAAATCACTTCGTCCAGGTCGTCCGCCGCCAGCTTCGCATCCGCCAGCGCACGCTGGCAATGCCCCCGCGTCCGTTCCACCACCGGGCCCGCGATTTCCTCCAACTCCGCACGCGTCAATCGCACCGAAAAGCTTTCGCTCCCCTTCCAAAAAGGAAGATCGATCGACGTCTCCTCCTCCATCGAGAGGCGATGCTTCGCCAACACCGCGGCTTCCCGGAGCAGCGCCCGCTTCTCCGGCGAAACCTCCCCGCCGGCCCGCTTAGCCAGCCAGTCCACCAGCAGGTTGTCCACATCATCGCCGCCCAGGCGGGTGTTCCCGTTTGTCGAGAGCACCTCGAAAAGCCCGTTGTTCAACTCCAAGATCGACACGTCAAAAGTCCCGCCGCCCAGATCGTAGACCGCGATACGCGCGCGGCTCTGCAATTTATCCAGCCCATAAGCCAGCGCCGCCGCGGTCGGCTCGTTCACGATTCGTTCCACCGCGAAACCCGCCAGCTCGCCCGCCCGTTTCGTGGCATTTCGTTGTGCGTCATTGAAGTAAGCCGGCACCGTGATCACCGCCCGCGCGACCGTGCGACCGAGCGCCGTTTCCGCATCCTGTTTCATCTTCCGCAGGACGAAGGCCGAAATTTCTTCCGGCAAATACTCCTGCCCTCCTGCCCGTATCTTCACCCCCTGCCCCGGCGCGCGGGTCAATTCATAGCCCACCTCCGCGTCGCCTTCCCGCAGTTCGTCGCCGCGCAAGCCGACGAAGCGCTGCGCCGAGTAGATCGTGTTCTCCGGCGCCAGGACCCGCCGGCGCGCGGCGGCCGCGCCGACCAAAGGCTCTCCGCCGTCCGCGAAGTGGACTACCGAGGGAGTGAGCCTCGCTCCGTTCGCATCCGCGAGCAGAATCGGAAAACCAGCCTCCATGATTCCAAGCGCGGAATTCGTCGTCCCTAAATCGATGCCGACAATATCTTCCATCTGTCGCCACTGTTCCGCGGCTCGGCCCTCGCCTCAACTGGCGCCCAAAAACGGCTGCGCAAAAAGCGGACGCCAGGCCTCCACGTCAGCCCGTTCCGTGATCTGCGCCGGGCACGCGATCGCTTCCATCGAATCAAAGACCACGCTCTCGAATGGAAGCGCGATCATGCGTGCGACCGCCGCCCGTTCCGCCTCCGGCATCGTCCGGTAGAGCAAGCTGAGATGCGGATCAAAAGCGTAGCCGCTCGCCATCCCGCCGGCCGCACCGATCGCCGCGCTCAATTGCGCCGCTTCCTCGGAAGGATGGAACTGCACGAAGACCGTCTTCGTGAAGACATCCGCAAAAGCCACGCCCGCCACTCGCAGCACCACGGGCTCTCTCCGCGCGACGCCGCGCAGAATTTCCGCCGCCGCCTCCGGATGAATCGCGCCGGCCTGCACCGTCACGTGCGGTTCGAACCACGGCGCGTCGTATCGCCGCGCGAGTTCCCGGATCAATTCCGCCAGAACTTCCCGTTCCCGCGCTCTCGGCCGGAGCCAGAACGCAACCAAGTCGCTCTCCGTCTTCACAAGCGCCTTCGCGATATCATCGCGCGGCGCCGCGCGCAAAAAGCCTGCCGCCCTTGCCGCCCTGCGATGCTATAATCCTCAATGCCAAAAAATGTCCTCGGCACCGAATTGCGCTCCTGCTGTCGCGATCCTATCACCGGCTTTTATCGCGATGGTTACTGCCGAACCGGACCGGACGATCTCGGTCGCCATACTGTCTGCGTCGAGGTCACGCGCGACTTCCTCGACTTCTCCGTCCTCGACGGCAACGACCTCGTCACGCCTCATCCCGAATATGGTTTTCCGGGATTGGAACCCGGCGATCGCTGGTGCGTTTGCGTCACTCGTTGGAAGGCGGCTCTAAAGCGTGGTCTGCCCGCTCCAGTCGACCTGGAGGCCACCGACGAGTCGGCGCTCGAGTTCGTCACCCTGGAAGAATTAAAGGCCCACGCCATCCAGCCTTGAACACTCGAACTCCCGCGCGCGGAGCGAGTTTCGAGTTGCGAAAGAGCCATCAGTGGCTTGCGTAAGCTCATGCGCCGCCTCTTCTATTTTTTTGCTCTTTTTCTCCTCGCCGGGAGCGCGTTTTCTCCCGCCGAAGCCCAGGTAAAACGTCCCCAATTCCGTCCCGCCGTCCTCGGCTCGGGATCCGATACGTTAATCAACCGCCTCGATGCCGAGGCTCTCCTGAAGCAAGGCCAGAAAGATGGAGCCGTCATGTTCTGCGCCGCCGTGGCGCCCAATGGCGACAGCACCTCCGCCTGGACCTATCGCGCCATGCCCGGCACCGAAGCGCTCGTCCAGGAACTCCAGAAGCGCCTCGAAGGCGTCAAGTTCACGCCGCCCATCTATCAGTACCAGCCGGTCGGCGTCTTCCTCTACGGAACGGTCGTCTTCTCCGCCGCAAACAAGCCGCATTTCCAGATCTTCCTGCATCAGGACCCTAACGAACTCAAAACTGCCAGCGATTTCGTGGCCCCTCAACCCGTCATCGGCGCCGACTCAAAATTCGACGGCCTGACCGCGCCGGAAAACGGCACCCCAGTCCCGCTCACCGCGGTGGTCGATCTCCAGCTGAAGGTGAATCGCGAAGGCCAGTTGCAGGACTTGCACGTCTTATCGGAAGAGCCGCCGCTCCTCGGCTTCGGCGCTGCGGCCACCGCGGATTTCCGAGACGCGAAGTTCATCCCGGCTTTCCGTTTGGGCGATCCCACGGACGCCGATGTCGTCCAGCCGATCTGCTACCATCCGGCTGAGTAATCCGGACGCGCCATGGCCCAGGGACGCATGGTGGGCACCGCTTTCTTCCAGCGCGATCCGCTCTGGTGCGCGCGCGCTTTGATCGGCACCGAGCTGCGTTGGGGCCGATGCACCGGTCTCATCGTCGAGACCGAAGCCTACCTGACCGAAAACGACGAAGCCTGCCACACGTTCATGCGGCCCAGCACGCGCCTTTTCGTGGCGCGCAATGCTCCGGGCACCGCCTACATCTATCTCAACTACGGCATGCACTGGATGCTCAATGTGCTCGTCAAAGGCGCGCCGCGCACCGGCCTCATCCTCATCCGCGCGATCGAGCCCCGCGCTGGCCTTGCCCTCATGAAACGCCGGCGCGGCCTCGATCACATCCGCCAGCTTTGCTCCGGCCCCGGCAAGCTGACGCAGGCGCTCTCGATTAATCAGCGCCACCACGAGATCGACCTCTGCTCTCACCCGCAGCGCTGCTTTTTCGAAGCCGAAACCGAGCACCAAGTGGTCGCTGATCCACGCATCGGGATCAGCCGCGCGGTCGATGTCCCGTGGCGCTTCACGCTCCGCGACAGTCCATTCGTCAGCCGGAAAGTGAAGCTGGAGAATCGGCCACTTGCGGCCGTGGCCGGCCCGCCCCGTTGACCTTCCCTCCGCCTGCGTGAACCTTAACGCCCTGTGAGCGAAAAAAAATCCCGCGTCCTTCTCGGCATGAGCGGTGGCGTCGACTCCAGTGTCGCCGGCTACCTCCTCCGCGAGCAGGGCTACGATGTCGTGGGCGTGACCATGAAAGTCTGGCCGCAGGATTGCGTCTCGCGCGCCGAAGATAAATGCTGCGGCCCGCAAGCCGTGGCCGACGCCCGCAGTGTGGCGCACGCGCTCGGCATCCCGCATTACGTGGTCGACGAGGCCGACCAATTCGAACGCCTCGTGATCGACTACTTCTCCTCAGAGTATCAGGCTGGACGGACGCCGAATCCCTGCGTCATGTGCAACGAGAAACTGAAGTTCGGGAACCTGTGGGAAAAAGCCCAGGCCCTCGGCTGCGATTACATCGCCACCGGGCACTACGCCATCATCGAGCATCACCCCGAGCACGCCGTCCTGCGCAAGGGCGCCGACCCGCGCAAGGACCAGTCCTACTTTCTCTTCAGTCTCCGCCAGCCCCAACTCCGGCGCGCGCTCACCCCGCTCGGCGCGATGTCGAAACCAGAGATCCGCCAGATTGCCCGCACCCTCGGCCTGAAGGTGGCGGAGAAAGTGGACAGCCAGGAAATTTGTTTCGTCCCCGGGAATGACTACAAGGCGTTTCTCCGTTCGCACCTGGGCGAAAACGAATTCCACGAAGGCGGCATCTACGATCTGGCCGGCAACTTTGTCGGCGCGCACGAAGGCATCGAGCTCTTCACCATCGGCCAGCGCAAAGGCCTCCCCGGCGGCTCGCCCCAGCCGCGCTACGTGGTCGACATCGATCCGGCCACCAATCGCGTCATCGTCGGCAGCGTGGAAGATCTCGTCTCGGAAGAATTCGAAATCGATCGGGTCAATTGGGTCAGCCGTGGCCTGGCCGAAGATCCTATCGAGGTCACGGTCAAGATTCGCTATAGCCATCCCGGCACCCGGGCTACGCTTTACCCGCTCGCGAATGACTCCGCTCGGATCGTTTTGCACGAGGCGCAAAAGGCCGTCACGCCCGGACAGGCAGCGGTCTTCTACGACGGCGACACCGTCCTGGGTGGCGGCTGGATTTGCCGTCAGGTCGCGCTGGCTCCCGCCTGATTCCACGCCTGGCCGCCAGTCATCGCGATCAACCTCGCGGCGGGCTCCCCAGATTACCTCCAGTGGGTCGCGCAGAACTGCGGTTAGCCGAATCCCCCGGCGTCACCTGCAGCGCGCGCGCCGGCACTTCCACTGCCGTCGCTCGCGGGATGCGGTCGATCTCCGAAATGGCCGCGTAATTTTTCCAGTCCTTGGCAATGAAATGCCACCACTCCGTCCGCAGCCCGTAGAATCCCGCCCGCGCCATCGCATTCTGCAGCCGGTGTAAATTCCGCCGCACCTCTACGTCATCGCCGCGGTAGTTCAGGCTGGCACCAGCCGTAAAGCTGTCGAAATCCGTCGGCATCCGCACCTCACGTCCCTTCTTGTCCACCAGGGTCGCATCCACTGCCACTCCATAGGTGTGGAGCGAGCCGCTCATCGCCGGGTCCTGCACGTAATCCGGATTCGGCAAAAGCGCCCAAAGCATCTCGTGCGCACTCTGCGGACGCCAGGCGTCCCAAATTTTCAAGCCATAACCCTGCGCCCGCAGAATCTCCTGCGCCCTGGCCAGGTTGGCCGCCACGTGCGGCCGCACCAGCGCCGGCATATCCGCCCGATAAAGCGGCCGCTGCGCCAGATTGCGCGTGGTGGCATAGCGCAGCTCGATTTGAATCGTCTTGTCCGCGTCCGTTATTCGGACCAGCTCCGCATCCGTCGCGCGCAGCTCCCAGACGCTCCCGCAGAGCAGGAAGAGAGATAGAGCAAGAGCCCGAAACGAAATCATAGATGTTTCCACTCTAGCAAAGCGCGCGCCCGGCAGCGCCGGCGCGGTTACGGATTACCCACGAGCGCGGGCGGAGTGCTCGTCTTTGCGATACGCTGCAAGAGAAGTCGAGCACTATTCTCGGGTACATTAAAACGCACCTCCAGATCCGACTCCTGCGTCGTCACCTCCGGCGGTTGCGTATAGAGGAGGAACTCCGAGTCCTGCAGCCGGAGCCAGCGCTGCGGCTCATCCCGCATCTGTTGCGCCAGCTCCTCCGCTTCCCGCGGCGTTTTCATGTGCAAGAGAAGACGTCCCTTCACCGGATTCTCCAAAGCCAGTCCCAGCCCGAAAATCTGCGGCGCCTGCAGTAATTCCCGGGTAAAGATCGGATGGAAAATCCGCGCGATGCTCGGCGGATCACTTGAGATTAACCGCACCGCCGTCTCCTGATCGAGCGCCTGGAAGCGGTCGAAAAGATGCCCCGTAATCTTGAGATCCTGCTCAATCCCGAGCCGCACCCGGACCAGTTCCTCCACCTCCCGGCGCGCCCCCACCGCGAGCGTGCGCGGCCCCACCCGCGCCAGCGCAAAGTCCGGCCGCAGCCAGACCGGCAGACCATTCACTGGCCGGCGTTCAAATTCCGGCTGCGACTCGATCGCCTGAATCACCGGCGTCACGTCGTCCCGCGCCTGCACCAGCACAAACTCCCGCACCGTCCCGCGGGCCGCGCTCGTCATTGCCCGCGTCACTCGCAACGAATCGCGCGCCAGATTCAAGACCGGCGTCAACTGCGCATTTGCCACCAGACCCGCCCAGATCGTCCGCCACTCGTCTGGCAGATCCTTGTCCCAACGCTTCGGCAAATCATCGCGCTGCAGCTTTTGCGTATTGATCGAGAGGATCGCTTCCGTCTCCGACGGCAGCCACTCGCGCTTCGCCGGCGATTGAAAGACGAGTGGAAGAATGAGCGCCAGCAACACCAGCACCGAGAGGATACTGAAGTAAAATTTCCGCAGCTCCTGTTTATCGATCTGACCGGAGAGAATCCCCAGCTCGTTCTTCAATTCCGAATGCCGCGTCACAGCGGCGCGATGCCGATTCACATCATCGAGCAGATGGGGCGCGTTCGGCGGCGTAATCCCCTGCGTAGCCAGATGACGGCCGATGTTCAAGTAGGCGGGATTTTTTCGCTCCTCCACGGTCTGGTGCGCCGAGCGCGCCTCCTTCAGGACGTCCTGCTGCGCCCGGCTGTTCTCATTCAAAGCCCGATCGCCCGCCTCCGATTCCGCCCGCACCGTCGCGATTCGCTTATCGATCTCGTCCGCCTCTTTCTGGCATTGGTCGAACGTTTCCTTCGCGCCCCGGCAAGCCTCCGCGCTCCCCACCCGCGCGCGATCGATCTCCGCCCGTTCCTCCGGCAACCGCGCGCGCTTGCTGCTCAGCACGCCGCTTTGCGCCTCCAGATCCGCAGGCGGCGGCGACTTTGCCTGCAACGCCTCCAGAGCCCGCAAAAGTTCCCGGTCCGCGCTGTCGTTTTCCTGCAGACGCTTGTCCACACCCTTCAAGTCGCGATCGCAAATATCCGACGCTTTCCGTGCCTCATTCCGCCGCTGCAGGACCGGCTTCTTCTCTTCCTCCAGCACGGCCAACGCCTCGTTCAACTCCTTCGCATTCTCCGCCCGCTCCGCTTCCAACTGCTTCAAGCCGTCCTCGATTTGCGCGATCCGCAGCCCGACTTCCTTCTGCTCCTGCTCCAGCTTCTTCAACGCCACGATCTCGCTCCGCAGCTCCGTGAAATTGACCGCCTGCGCCACGCCCTCGCGGCCGAGCGCGATCTCGCTCCGTTGCAGGACGCGCTTCTCGTGGCGCAACGCCATACGCGTCTTCTGCCGCCGGACCTTCAATCCCAGCTCGCGCAATCCTGTGCGGATAAAACTCACACGCTCACGCTACGCTCTACCACCCGCCTGCCAAGCGTCGGCTGCCAGGGGTAGCTCCTTATCGTGGTCGACTGCTCGCGCTTCAGGATTTCCCCTAACGATTTCACGCTCGTTAATCAGAGCGCCGGAGGCGCGACGGAACGTAGCCCGCAGTGCAGCGAAGCGGAACTGCGGGTCAGTCGCAGGTTGCAGAGATCCAAGCCCCCAAAGGGGCGACGGAAAGGCGGCGCGGCCGTATCTGATGCGTTTTTCCCCCAACCGGCCGCTCACTCATCGCCGCGCAACTTCGCCAGCACCCCGAAATCCTCCAGCGTGGTTGTATCGCCCGTCACCGTTAAGCCGCTCGCGATCTCCTTTAACAATCGACGCATGATCTTTCCGCTCCGCGTTTTCGGGAGCGCTTCCGCGAAACGCACTTCATCCGGTTTCGCGATCGCGCCGATCTGTTTCCCCACATGGGCGCGAAGCTCCTCCTTAAGCGCCGGAGTCGCCTTCACCCCTTGCTTCACGGTCACGAACGCCACCACCCCTTGCCCCTTCAACTCATCCGGCCGGCCCACCACCGCCGCCTCCGCCACCTGCGCGTGACTGACCAGTGCGCTCTCGATCTCCGAAGTGCCCAGCCGATGTCCCGCCACATTCAGCACGTCATCGATCCGCCCCACGATCCAGAAATATCCATCCTTATCCCGCCGCGCCCCGTCCCCCGTCAGATAGCTCCCTTTGAATTCACTCCAGTACTGTTTCCGGTAGCGCTCCTTGTCTCCGTAAATATTTCGCAACATCGATGGCCACGGTTGCCGCACGATCAATTTCCCGCCCACGTTCGGCCCCACTTCCTCACCGCGCTCGTCCACGATCGCCGCCTCCACGCCGAAAAATGGCAGCGTCGCGCTCCCCGGTTTCGTCGGCGTCGCGCCCGGCAAAGGCGTGATCATGATCGCGCCCGTCTCCGTCTGCCACCACGTATCCACGATCGGGCAACGCCCGCCTCCCACCTTCTCGCGATACCACATCCACGCTTCCGGATTGATCGGCTCGCCCACCGATCCCAGCAGACGCAGCGACGAAAGATCGTGCTTCTTCAACCACTCATCCCCCCAACGAATACACGCCCGGATCGCCGTCGGCGCGGTGTAGAGAATGTTCACGCGATATTCCTCCACGATCCGCCAGAAGCGATCCGGCTCCGGCCAATTAGGCGCCCCTTCATACATCAACGTCGTCGCCCCGTTCAGCAGCGGACCGTAAACCACGTAGCTGTGCCCCGTCACCCAGCCCACGTCCGCCGTGCACCAGTAGACATCGTCCTCCCGCAGATCGAAGACATACTTTGTGGTCGAATAAATACCCACCATATAGCCGCCGGTGGTGTGCAGAATCCCCTTCGGTTTCCCGGTCGATCCGCTCGTGTAGAGAA
Organism: Chthoniobacterales bacterium; assembly: GCA_038233435.1. Lineage (GTDB taxonomy): Bacteria > Verrucomicrobiota > Verrucomicrobiia > Chthoniobacterales > UBA10450 > JACCTI01. The sequence goes on along the minus strand of JBBSLZ010000015.1, from coordinate 6,826 downwards.
TGTAAAGCGGATGCTCGCTCCCCAGCGCCGTCGCCGGGCAATCCGCGTTCACGTATTCCAGCTCGCGATGCCACCAGACATCGCGCCCCTCCTCGATATGCACGTCGTTCCCCGCCCGCCGGAACACGATCACCCGCTTGATCGTCGTCTCCCCGTCGAGCGCATCATCCACATTCTTCTTCAAGGGCACGATCGCCCCCCGCCGGTAGCTCCCGTCCGCGGTGATCACCACCGTCGCGCCGCAATCCGCGATCCGGTCGCGAATGCTATCCGCGCTAAAGCCGCCGAAGATGACCGAATGCACCGCCCCGATCCGCGCGCAGGCCAGCATCGCGATCGCCGCCTCCGGAATCGTCGGCAGATAAATGATCACCCGATCCCCCTTCCGAACCTGATTCCGCTTCAGCACATTCGCGAAACGGCAGACATCGCGGTGGAGTTGCTGATAAGTCAGCGTCCGCTTTTCCCCCGGCTCACCTTCCCAAAGAATCGCCGCCTTATTTCGGTTCGGACCCGTCAGGTGCCGGTCCAGGCAGTTCTCCGAAAGATTTACTTTCCCGCCCAGAAACCACTTCGCGTACGGCGCCTTCCACTCCAGCACCTTCTCCCACGGCGCCCGCCAACTGAGTTCCCGCGCCTCCCGCGCCCAGAATTTCTCCGGCGTCTTAATCGACTCGCGATACATCCGCTCGTAATCCGCCAGACTTTTGATGCGCGCTTTCTTCGCAAACGCTCGCGCCGGTTTGAAGACTCGTGTCTCGATCAGATGCGACTCGATATTTTTTTCCATAAGGTAGCGCGAGCTGCCAGCCCGCAGCTCCATCAAACCGCAAGCGGGAAGCTAGCGCTACCCTAGATTTGCCCGCGGCCGCCGCCGCGTGGAACGTGCGTCATGAGCGATCACGTTTACAAAAAAATCGAGCTCGTCGGCTCGTCCAAAACCGGCATCGAAGACGCCGTCACCACCGCCTTGGCCCGCGCCAGCAAATCGGTGCGAAACATGCGCTGGTTCGAAGTCACCGAAACGCGCGGCCACATCGTCGACGGCAAAGTCGACCACTGGCAGGTCACCCTCCAGGTCGGCTTCACTCTCGACGAATAATCTCCGCGCCAAACCCGAGCGCCCGCCCCGCTCCTAGACCTCGTCCGTCTGCGCCGCCTGATAGAGCTTCGTCGCGCCGTAAATCAACACCGCTGGCTTCGCTGCCATAAACGACAGCCGCACCAGTCCGCTCAAAATCCGGCAGACCGGCAAGCGATTGATCACCACCCCCGCCAGCGCTGCGTAAGCCAGCGCCCGGGTCGGATTCTCGCGCACATAATCTTCCGTCTGCTCCATGATCTGCTCGAATTGTTCCTTCGTATAACGGAGGCCGCGCTCCGCGATGTCTTCATTGCCGGCAAGTTGTTCGTCCATCTTCAGTAATTTCGCTTTCCAGAGGTTCTTTGCGTGTAAACCAATCCACTTAACGGAGCGTCAGCCACACCGTCCGCGCCGCCGCTCCGGCCGGAAAATCCGGCGGCGTCGGCTGGCTCTGCAATGAACCGGCGCGACGCGTCGCTTTCAAGCAGAACTTCGCCATCACCTCCAGCCCCCGCGCCGTCAGGCTCGAGCAATTCGTCGAAAGCAAAATCCGCGCGTTCCTCTCTGCCACTTCCAGCGCACTCGAGAGCAACGTCTCGAAATCGCTTTCCACCTGGAACGCCCGCCCACGGTGCGTCCGCGAAAAAGTCGGCGGATCGAGAATAATCATGTCAAACCTCCCGCCCTTCCGCTCCAGCCGCGGCAGGAAGCTCATCACATCTTCCGCCACAAACCGATGCTTCCCCTCCGGGATTTCATTCAAAGTGAAATTCTCCCGCCCGCGTGCAAGCGACGTCTTCGACAAATCCACACTCACGGTCTCCGCACCTCCCATCGCCGCCACCACCGAAAAGGCGCAGGTGTAAGCAAAACAATTCAACAGCGTGCGCGGTTTTTCCCGGCGCACCAAGGAGCGGTTCTCGCGCTGGTCCACGAAAAGCCCGACCGAATAACCGCTCCCAAAATCAATTCCAAAACAAACCTCGCGCTCCAGCGTCGTCGTCTGCAGCGGCGAGTCCGCCTCTCCCACGATCAACTGCGGCCGATCGCGCTCCGAGTTTTGCTTCGGCAAATAACGGGCAAACACCCGCGTAAACTTCACGTTCACCGCCAGCGACCAGAGATAAAGCTCCGTCTTCAATCGGTCCCGCGCCTCCTCCGTCTTATACGAAATCAGAATGTCGCTCCCGAATCGCTCCGCCCACCCGTCCTCGAAAGTACAAAGCCGGTACGCATTCGTCCGCTCCGCCTCGAAGGCCTGCACCAGAGCGGGATCGATCCAAGTCATGATTGCGTGGACCGATTGCCGGCCTTGCAAGGGAATCGGGCAGCGGCGCCCGTCCGCGCGTCTCCAGACCGCCTTCGTCTTGCCGCGCCCGCCCAGCACGATACCTTTGCGCCGCTCTCGCCGCCGCGCCGGCGGGCCCGAAGCCATCATGCAACCAGTCACCGTCCGCGTCCCAGCGAGCACTTCCAATCTGGGGCCAGGCTTCGATTGCCTCGGCATCGCCCTCCGTCTTTATAACGACGTCACCCTCCAGCCTCAGCCCGGCGCCCGCCGCCTCCCGCCCATGGCGCGCCAGGCAGCCGATCATTTCTTCCGCCACACCCGGCTCAAGCGCTTTCCCTTCTCTCTCTCCATCGCCGGCAGCGTCCCCGCTTCCCGCGGTCTCGGTAGCAGCGTCACCGTCCGCCTTGGCCTCATCTTCGGCCTCAACGCCCTAACCAGTCATCCACTTTCCACCCAAACGATCTTTGAACTCTGTGCTGAATTGGAAGGCCATCCCGATAACGCCGCGCCCGCCGCCTTCGGAGGCTTTAACGTCATCCGCGGCCACGCCCGCCAGCGTTTCCCCGTCTCACCCGCTTTGAAATTCGTCCTCCTCATTCCCGATTTCGAAGTGCGCACCGCCGACGCCCGCGCCCTCCTGCCCGCCCGCATCGACCGCACCGCGGCCGTCGCCAGTTGTGCCAACGCGGCCACCATCGCCGCCGCCTTCGCCTCCGGAAAATATCGGCACCTGCGCGGCGCCTTCGCCGATCATCTCCACCAACCCTTCCGCAAAAAACTCATTCCCTTCTTCGATCAAGCCCTCGCCGCCGCCGAAAACGCCGGCGCCCTCGGCGCCTTCCTGAGCGGCTCCGGCTCCACCATCGCCGCCGTCACCTTGAAAAACGCCCCCGCCCTCGCCGCCGCCCTACAGGCCGTCGCACCCACCGCCCGCGTCCTCACCACCACCGCCGACAACCGTGGCGCACGGCTCCTTCCAATCAGAAATCAGAAATCAGAAATCAGAAATTCCCGATGAGCCAGCGTTCCGAAAGCCTCGAGCAATTCGCCATCGAAGTCATTCTCGGTCGCCGCCAGGGCTTCCGTGCCACCCTCCTGCGCGGCCTGCTCTACGTCCTCTCGTTCGTCTACGAACGCGCCGTGCTCCTCCGCCTCTTTCTCTACCGGCACCGCATTTTCCGCGAGCGCACTCTCGGGTGTCTCGTCGTCAGCATCGGCAACCTCACCGTCGGCGGCACCGGTAAAACCCCCGTCGTCGAGAAATTTGCGCGCGCCCTGCGCGATGGCGGCCGCCAGGTCGCTATCTTAAGCCGCGGCTACAAAAGCGTTCCCCAGCCCAGCGCCAAACGCTGGTTCGCCCGCTTCCGCAAAGAAATCCCGACCCCGCCGCGCATCGTCTCCGATGGCAAATCGCTCCTCCTCGATTCCCGCACCGCCGGCGACGAGCCCTACATGCTCGCCAACAATCTTAAAGACGTCGTCGTCCTGGTCGATGTCGACCGCGTCAAAAGCGGACGCTTCGCGATCGAGAAATTCAAAGCCGATACCCTCCTCCTCGATGACGGCCTCCAATACCTGCGCCTCAAACATCGGCTCGACATCGTCCTCATCGATCGCCAGGCCCCCTTCGGCAACGAGCACCTCCTCCCCCGCGGCACCCTCCGCGAGCCGCCCCGTAACCTGCGCCGCGCCAGCTACATCTTCATCACCAAATGCACCGGCGAACCTAACGACGAGCTCATCGCCCGCATCCGCCGCTACAATCGCACCGCCGAGATCATCGAGTGCGCCCATAAACCGCTCCATCTCCAGAACGTCTTCACCGCCGAGCAGCTTCCGCTCGCATCCTTGCAAGGTGCCTTCGTCGGCTCCCTCAGCGGCATCGCCGCCCCGGAAAGCTTCGAAGACGGTGTCCGGAAACTAGGCGCCCGGATTGAACTCTCGAAGCATTACACAGACCACCACCGCTACAACGAAGGCGAACTGCAATCCTTCATCAACCGTTGCCTCCGCCGCGATCTCGCCATGATCGTGACCACCGAAAAAGACGCCGTCCGTTTCCCACGTCTCATGAATCCCGAAGTGCCCATCTATTTTCTCCGGGTCGAGATCGAGATCCTAAGCGGCCACGAAAGCTGGGAACACTGCGTCGCGCGCATCTGCCAGCCGCAACCCATGCTCTCCCCCGCCCGCTTTTTCTCCTAAAGAATCTTTAACCGCGCGTAATCCGCGGTCAAAAAATCCCCCGCCTCCGCAACCGAGTCATCTGTGCGCAAATAGCCCCAAACGGCGAACCACCAATTCCCTATCTGCGTTATCTGCGCCATCTGCGGTCAAAAAATCTTAGCTCCATCGCGAAATCCGCGAGTCGAGTTGAAAGACCTGCCCAGAGACGTGCGACATCGTATCCAGAAAGGCCATAAAACGCGCCGCATCCTCCGTGGTGTTGAACCGGCCGAGTTGATGCATTTGCAGCGCGCGCAGCTTCGCTTCTTCCGTCAGATCAGCGGTGAACTGCGTCTCCAAAAAGCCCGGCAACACGCAGTTTACCCGCACATTTCGTTTCCCAAGCTCGCGCGCCATCGATTGGGTCAGCCCGATCAAACCCGCCTTCGCCGCCGCATAATTCGATTGCCCAAACGTTCCCGCGCGCCCCGAGAACGAGCCCACATTAATGATGTGCCCGCGCCGTTGCCGCATCATAACCAAAGCCGCCGCCTGCGCACAGAGAAACGCGCCTCGCAGATTGGTCCCGAGCACCGTATCCCACTCCCCCTCCGACATCGTTGCGCAAAGGCCATCGGCTCGCACCCCTGCGCTGTTCACCAAGAGATCCACCTCCTCGAACTGTGCAAAATAATCGCCCACACTCTGCGGTGACGAAACCTCGAGAGTGGCGCGCCCTGGAGCTTCCACCCCCCAGCCCGCCTCGCGCAGCGCCTTCGCAATCGCCCCCGCTAGTTCACCCTCGCCCCCGGTGATAATCGCCAGCCTATCGTCCATTCCTTCTGCTTGATCGACTCCCACTCAATCAAACCGCAGCGCCTTCACCGGATCCAGCCGGGCCGCGAAATAAGCCGGGATAATCGCAAAGACCCAGCAGATAAAAAACGCCCCCACACACACGATGGCCACATCACTCGCCACGATCTCCGCCGGGATCTCCGAAAACTGGTAAACCTGGCGTGGGAAGACCTCGATCCCGAGCGTCCCCGCCAGCCATTGGCTAAACTCATTCCGGAACCGAATGAAAGTCATCCCCAGCCCCAAACCCAGCGCAGTCCCAAAGAGCCCCACCACCATGCCCTGCCCCAGAAACACCCAGATGATCTGCCACACGCTCGCGCCCAATGCCTTCATAATCCCGATCTCGCGCCGCTTTTGCACCGTCACTGTGATGAGCGTATTCATGATTCCGAACGCCGCCACGATCACGATAAAGAAAAGCAGAAAGAACATCACCGTCCGCTCCAGTCGCACCGCCTCGAAGAACTGACTGTTCATATCGATCCAGGTCTGCGCGTATTCCGGCGGCTTCAGAAACCGCTCGATCTCCCGCTTCACCGACTCCGCCGCATACGGATCGCTCACCCGCACCGTGATCCCATGGAGCGCATCCTCCAGCCCATACAATTCCTGCCCCACGTGGACCGGCACGAGGAGAAACTCGGAGTCATGCAGATAATGGCCCGTCTCGTAAATCCCCGTCACCGTCAATTCCTTCGGCAACACCACCTCCCGCAGTTGATCCAGCGCCTCCTTCTCCTGGGTCGCATCCCGATTCTCCAACTTCTTAATTCCATCCAGAATCTGCCCCAGATTTCCCGGTGAATAGACCGTCAGCTTGCCGCCCACATCGATCTGAAGCTTGCGCGCCAGCTCGATCCCCAGCACCGCCGAATCGCCATCCAGATTCAGCTCCCCGCGCTTGATGAACTTGCGCAGCGGAATCACCTTCTCCTCCTCCTCCAGATCCACCCCGCGGATTAGCGGCGCCAGCCGCCGCCCGTCGAACTCCACGATCACCGGCCCCTGCACATAAGGCGCTGTCGCCACCACCCCCGGCGTATTGCGGATCTTCACCGTCAGATCCCGCCAATCGCGCAGCACCTCCTGCGTCGTCACCAGGATATGCGCATCGAAATCCATCACCTTCCGTTTCAACTCCCGATCAAACCCCGTCATCACCGAGATCACCAAAATCAGCACCGTCACCCCCAGCGCCACCCCCAGGATCGAGATCAGAGTGATGATCGAGACAAACGTCCGTTTCGGTTTCAGATAACGGAGCGCGAGGAAAAGGCTAAACGGCAGTTTCAAAACGCCGATACCGTCGGCGGAAACCCCCACCTTTCCAGCGCGAATCACCCCTCTCTCCCCTCCTCCTCGTGCTCATACTCCTGCTCGTGCTCGTGATCGAGGCCATTCCGAGCACGAGCACGAGCAGCATC
>JBBSLZ010000014.1:0-26563 GCA_038233435.1 Chthoniobacterales bacterium | reverse complement strand
TAGCTATCGACGATGATTTTGCGGCCGGTGAGGCCAGTGTCGCCCTGCGGACCGCCGATGACGAAACGGCCGGTCGGGTTGATGAGGAACTGCGTTTTGCCGTTCACCATCGACTTCGGCAGGACTTTGCGGATGACTTTCTCGATGCAGAATTTCTCGATCTCTTTGTGATCTTTTTCCTCGGTGTGCTGGGTGGAAATGACCACGTTGGAAAGCCCGACCGGCTTGCCATTTTCATAGATCACTGACACCTGCGACTTCGCGTCCGGGCGGAGCCAATCGGCCTTGCCGCTCTTGCGGATGCGGGTGAGTTCGCGGCCGAGACGATGCGCGAACATGATCGGCGCGGGCATCAACTCTTCGGTGTCATCGCACGCGAAGCCGAACATGAGGCCCTGGTCGCCGGCGCCTTGCTCGGAGGAGGATTTCCCCTTCGCCTTCTTCGCGTCGACGCCTTGAGAAATATCCGGCGACTGCGCGGTAATGATGTTCTGAACAAAAACTTTGTCGGCGTGAAAAACGTCGTCGTCGTGCGTGTAACCGATCTCGCGGACGGCATCGCGCACGATCTCGACGTAATCGAGCTTCGCCTTGGTGGTGATCTCGCCGCCGACGATGACGACGTTGCTCTTCACATACGTCTCGCAAGCGACGCGGCTCTTCTTGTCGACCTTGAGACATTCGTCGAGGACGGCGTCGGAGATGGTGTCGGAGACTTTATCGGGATGACCTTCACCAACGGATTCGGAAGCAAAAATGAAACGGCGTAGCATTTGTTTAAGGGTTCAGTGATTCAGGCTTCGGGGTTCAGAAAGATCGGGTGCAGCGGGTCTGAACCCTGAAACCTGAACCCTGCATCACTTCAGGGACATATTGACCAATCATGATGCGTAGATGTATGGTCACGGCGTCCGCTTATGTCGTCAACTTTAAATTTTCTCCGTTTGCTGGCCGATCCGACTCGGCTGCGCTTGATCCTGCTCCTCGAGCAGGAAGAGCTCTCGGTCGCAGAGTTGCAGGAGATCATGGGGATGGGGCAGTCGCGCATCTCGAGTCACCTGGCGCAGTTGAAACGCGCTCGCGTGGTGGTGGATCGGCGGGCGGGGAAGAATGTCTATTACGCGCTCGCGCAGACCGACGGCGAGAGCGCGGCGCGGGCGAAGGTGAACGAGCTGACGCGCACGCTGGCGCGGGAATTACCCGAGACGGCGCGCGATGGGACGGCGCTGAAGGTGACGCTGCGGAAGCGGCAGGATAAGGCGCGGAGTTACTTCGATGAGCTGGCGGGAAAATTCGGACGCAGCTACGTGCCGGGGCGTTCCTGGCAGGCGCTGGCGCATACGCTGATCACGCTCCTGCCCGCGCAAACGGTGGCGGATCTAGGCGCGGGTGAGGGGACGCTTTCGCAATTGCTGGCGAAGACCGCAAAGAAGGTGATCGCGCTCGATAACTCGTCGAAGATGGTCGAGTTCGGCGCGAAACTGGCGAAGGAACACGGCTTCAAGAATCTCGAATACCGGCTGGGCGACATCGAGGATCCGCCGATCGCGAAGAACTCGATCGACCTCGCGATTTTGAGTCAGGCACTCCATCACGCGATCCATCCGGAGCGTGCCGTAACCGCCGCCTATGAGATGGTGAAGAAAGGCGGACGGCTGGTGATTCTCGATTTACTGAGCCATCAATTCGAACGCGCGCGCGAGCTCTACGCGGATCATTGGCTGGGGTTCAGCGAAGTGGATTTGCACCGCTGGCTGGAGGACGCCGGGTTTAAGAACATCGAGGTGACGGTGGTCTCGCGCGAAAAGGAGACCCCCCATTTCCAGACCGTCTTCGCGACCGGGAGCAAATAACTCGCATTCGCGCCTGTTACGAACATTTTTCCGACGGCATTCAGGACGACATTCCATTCCGCGGCACGCCAGTCTGGCGATGGCGCTGGCGCTGGCGTCTTACGGCGAAAAAAAGGCCGCCATTGGGGCCACGGAGTTGCTTCCGGAATCGGGTGGACGCGTTCGAGGGGCCTGCGATGACGGGGGTGCTGGCGCAGGGGTATGCGATCACCGGGGAGAAGGAGAAGGCGATCGAGTTACTCGATGGTCTGCGCAGCCGGCCGGGCGGGGTGACGGGGGCGTTTTGAAGACGGATGGTGGCCTTTGGACGGGATACGGGATGATCCGGCGTTTCAGGCGATGCTGGCGAAGAATGCGCGTTAGCTCGTCGTGAGGCCAGCGTTCGGTCTGGGGGCGGGCCGGCTCTATGCGCGGCCGCTTCCGGCGCGGTTTCGGGGAAGCGATCAGCGCTCGGGGATGGAGCCGGCGCGCCCTCGCGCCGAAGGATCGGCGGACTCCTTTTCGCATTGACGCGAAGCCGGGCGGTCTGCTCAAGTCGCGATAGCTCATGAAAGAATTCTTCCGTTTCGTGCTGGTCGCGGTTGCGTTGAGCATCGACCTGCAAACGGCGCGTGCGGAGCTCATTTACGGCCTGACTGCGCAGGGGTTGCTGATTAATTTCGACAGCAGCACGCCGGGCACGGTGACAAATGTGGGGACGGTGGCGGGCGCCAGCTCGGGCCAATTTTTCCTGAACATCGATTTCAGGCCTGCGAACGGGCTGCTCTACGGCCTGGCGGTGAACACGATCACGGGCGCTTCTAATATATATACAATCAATACTTCGACGGCCGCGGCGACGAGGGTGGGGATAGGGTCGTTTACGCTCTCGGTTTCGATCGGCGGGCGCGTGGCGATGGATTTCAATCCGGTGACGGATCAGCTCCGGGTGGTGAGCCGGAATGGTTCGAACTATCAGGTGAATCCGGCGACCGGAACGATCAGCGCCACGAACACGACGCTGAACTACGCGCCGGGCGATCCGGGCGGGAGCGGCATTCCGGATAATGTGGCGCTGGCGCACAGCAATAATTTTGCGGGCGCGGCCTCCACGACGCTCTCCGGGTATTCGTGGAACTTCGATGACGTCTTGCGGATCGGGGGCGCGGACGGGGCGCCGATTAGTCCGAACACGGGGCAGACGTTTACGATCGGGGGGGCGCAAGTGTTTCCGCTCACGTCAAATATCGGGTTCGATATTTCGGCTTCGGGCGCGGCGTTTATGTCGGGGAACATCGGCGCGCAGACTCTTTTCTCGGTGAACCTGGCGACCGGGCGGGCGACAGCGATTGGGGCGATCGGCGGGAATCCGCAGCTGGTTTCGCTGGCGGTGGCGCCGGTGCCGGAACCGGGCGTGGTGACGTTATTCGTAGGCGCGGGGATCTGTGTGGTGGTGTGGCGGCGGAGGCTGTTTTTGCTGACTACGGGATCGGGCAGCTGAAATTGGTTTGGACGCGGTGGAAGTTCGCGATGGCAGAATGCCATCGCTCCCGCAATCGCGGGACTGCAAGCGTGCGCTCCCCGGGGACTCTGTCATCGGGTCGTTTAAGATTTCCGTTTTCCACGCTCTCTGCTTTGCAGACAGATCGAGCCGACGCCGAGCAGGATGAAGATCACGTTGAGCCAGAATGTGTGATCCATATTAAAGCGCACCAGTTCGGCGAGCGAGGGGCGTTGTCTCGACAGACTGCCGATGGCGGCGAAGAGATAAATGCACGGTCAGGCCGGCGCCACCATGCAGACGTAAAGCATGAGCATGCCCGCCCCGGCCTAAGTGCTTCGGCGATTTGCTCCATATAAATGGAAACATTTCGCGGAACCGAGGTTGATGCATCGGCGCACGTCGGCTGGCATTGCAAAGGCGCGGCCCGCAGCGACCTTGCGCGCGTGTCCCGCCGGAAATTTCTCTTCCTCGTTTTTTTAGCTTTCGCGCTGGCCGAGGCGCGCGGGGATTGGACGGTGCGCGAGCGGGAGCGAGATGCGGGGACGAACGAGGCGGTGACGCGTTTCGCGATCAAGTTGGAGGAGACCGCGAGCCGGGAGACGGTGCAGTTGCAGTTGGCGGTCTTCGATTCGGCGAAGGCGACGCTGCGCGTTTTCGATCAACCAGACGAGCCGCGAGGTTCGCTGGCGGCGGCGATGCGGGCGGGCGATTTCCTGGCGGGTGTGAACGGGGGCTACTTCGATCCGGAGCACGCGGCGGTCGGGTTGCTGATCAGCGATGGCCGAGTGGTGCAGGCGAAGCAAAAGGCGCGTTTATTGAGCGGCGTGGTGAGCGTGGTGAGTGGTCGATTGCAAATCCAGCGCGCAGCGGCCTACGCGCCGAAAGGCAAACCGAGTGCAGCCCGGCAGTGTGGTCCATTTTTGGTGGAACGCGGACGGGTGGTGGCGGGATTGAATGACACGCGGGGAGCACGTCGCACGTTTGTCCTCGTGGGCGAAAAGGGGCGCGCGGCGATCGGCTATGCCTCGAGCGTGACGCTGGCGGAGCTGGGCGCATTGCTCGCGACGCCCGCGCTCGCGCCAGAGTTAAACGTGCAGAGCGCGCTCAATCTGGATGGCGGCTCATCGAGTGGTTTCTGGTTTGCGGGCGCGGAAGGCGCCTTCTCGATTCGCGAGCAGAAAACGGTGCGCGATTTCATCGGGATCGTGGCCAAGCCGTAGCTTGACGGGCTCGATGGGCGTCCGCAGGTTCGCCCGCGATGCGAACTTTTGGAGGATTCAGCAACGGCTCCGAGCGTTTTTATGGCGAGGTGCGCGGGGAAGAGGTGCATCGCCTAACGAGCGCTCCGTGGCTCGGTCTCGAACTGGAAGGCACGGCGCAACCGCTGGCGGAAGTGCGGGTCGACCTGCCGGTGGCGCCGAGCAAGCTGATCGCGGTGGGGTTGAACTACGCGGATCACATCGCGGAAATGAAGCGGACGCCGCTGGGAACGCCGCTAATTTGGTTCAAGGCGCCGACGTCTCTACTGCCGCATGAGGGGACCATCGAGATCGCGTTTCCCGAGCACCAGACGCACTTCGAAGTGGAGCTCGGCATCGTGATCGGGAAGGGGGCGAAGAACGTCGCAGTGGAGGCGGCGCTCGATCATGTCTTCGGCTACACGATCGGCTTGGACATCAGTGATCGCGATCTGCAGAGCGCGGAGAAACAGTTCGGGCGCGCGAAATCTTTCGACACCTACACGCCGGTCGGGCCGTTTGTTTACACTGATGTCGACGTTTCGGATTTAGCGATCACGCTCCGCCAGAACGGCGAGGTGCGGCAATCGGCGCGGACGAGTGCGATGATTTATCCGGTGGCGGAAATCGTTTCGTTCGCGAGCCAAGGAATGACCTTGCTGCCAGGCGATCTGATCCTCACCGGTACGCCTTCCGGGGTGGGGCCAATTAAAGAAGGCGATCAGTTGGAGGCACGAATCGGAGACTGGCCGCCGCTTCGGAATCGAATCAAACGGTAAAATAAATCTGCCCAAAACTGAATAATGAGCCTCCGCTACATCCCTCGAGCGCGCAGAATACGAATAAGTCATCGTCCGCCTGGACAACAAAAAAGAGGCCTAATGGAGAATTGCAAAAGTTTTGCTCGACTCATCGTGGCTCCATTGGGGATAAACGACACGAAAACGTCACTGAAAGATCGGGCCGGTAAAAAGCGCCCTTTCAACCAACTATGAAAACATTCCTAACCGCCACCCTGTGCTCCGCCACCTTCGCGCTGACTTTGTTCGGCCAATCCACTCCTCCTCCTCCGGGCGCTCCCGGAACACCGGCCACTGCTCCGACTGCTGCCGCCCCCGCAGTTCCGGGCGCCACTGCGCCAGCTGGCCAACCTCCTGGCACGAACGTTCCAGTCACGTTGGATCCCGCAGCTTCGCCAGCTGCTCCCGGAACGACGTCCGCGATCGCTCCGGGAATGACTCCCGTTCCAACCACGGCGCCGGTGGCGACTCCGACTCCGACTCCTGCGCCAGCCATGGCGGGTGAGCACGCACTCACCGGCAACGCCATCATCGATACTTTCCACAAGGGCGGCCCGATCATGTGGCCGATCTTGCTCGTGTCCATCATCGCGATCGCGGTGGTGCTCGAGCGTATCTTCTGGTGGCTCTTCCGCTGGATGCGCCGTGATCCTAAGCGGATCGAAAAGGTCTTCACTGCGATCGAGAATGGCGATGTCGCGGAAGCGTCGCGCCTCTCCCGCGGTTCTCGCGATCCCATCTTGCGCATGATGTGGAATGGTTTGAATCACCAGCATGCCTCGCTTCAAGGCGCTCTCCAGGTCGCGGCAGGTATCGAGATCAAGCGCGCCGGACGTTTCCTCGTGGTCATGGACACGCTCGTCACTTTGGCTCCGTTGCTCGGATTGCTGGGAACGATCGTCGGTTTGATGAAATCGTTCGGGCAGCTCGGCAATGAAGAGCTGGCCGTGCAAGCGGTCACGGGCGGTATTTCGGAAGCGCTCATCGCGACGGCTGCCGGTCTTTGTATCGCTATTTTTGCGTTGATTCCATTTAACTTTTTCACCTCTCGCGTGTCTAACTTGGAGTTCGAGTTGCAAACCGCCGCGACGAACCTGGAAGTCATGTTGGAAGGACACAAAGCCGGTGCTGATATGGATATCACCGCGATGACCACGTAGGAGACCGCACCGTCATGGAAGTATCCTCCCCCATCCCCAAGAAGCACGCACGGATTGAGATCATTCCGTTGATCGACATCATGTTCTTTTTGCTCGCTAGCTTCATGATGGTCAGTATCACCCAGACCACGATGAAGGGGATGAAGGTGGCGCTGCCTGCAGGGAGTTCGGGCGAGACGCAATCGAAAAAGGATTACGTCAGCTTCTCGATCGACAAGGATGGCTTCATCTACTTCGACAAGGAGAAGATCAACTACGAAGACGTGCCAAATCTCTTACGGCCGATCTATGCCACTCGACCGGAAGCGAAGATATTCATTCGCGGAGACCAGGACGCGCTGCACGGCAACGTGACCCGGTTGCTTGATCTGATCCGATCGACCGGTTTCACCAAACTCGCGTTTGAGATCAAGAGCGAGGCCGCCAAGGGCATCCCGACACCCCAATAACATTTCATATGGAAGGTCCGTCCGATAAGGAAACACCAACGGCGAAGGTGCCCAGCACTCCCAAAACGGGCAGGGTGATGCACGGCCCCTTGCTCTATAATGGCATGCCGAAGTGGCAGGTTTTTGCCGCGGTTGGGGCGGCGCTTGCGATACACGCCATGGCGGTCGGAATCGCGGCGCTGAACCCAGAGCCTCCGGCGGTTCCGTTTCCTGATCTCCCCGAAGCCTTTCTAGAGGTATCGCTCGAGCAAGAGGTCGCGCCGCCCGAGCCGATTCCGCCGGAGGAAGAAGAGCCCGAACCTTTGGACGCGCCACCCGAGCCGATCGAGCCGCCGGAATTCCAGGAAGAACAGGCAACGCCTCCGCCCAAGCCGCGCGAAAAGCGGGAGAAGCCGGTGGCGCCGATTGCTCGTCCCCGCGCCGAGACCAGAGCGAGCGGTCCCGCGCCGACTGGCCGTGCGGCCATGATCAGCAAGGGGAGCATGCAGTATCCCTACGAAGCCAAACGGTCGCGCATGACTGGGAGCGGCGTGGCTACCGTCTCGGTCAGTTCCAGTGGGAGTGTGACGTCCGTGTCGATTTCGAAGAGCACCGGGCACGCGGTCCTGGATAATGCGGCCATTTCGGGTCTGCGCAGTGCGCGGTTCAAACCGGGCACGGTGCCGAGGGTGAATATTCCATTCACCTTCACGTTGACTGGGGCTCAATATTAGTTTTCGGAGAATTTCCCTATGAGAATGCGTTCGCCCATCCCGAAGAAGCACGCGCGGATTGAGATCATTCCGTTGATCGACATCATGTTCTTCCTCCTCGCCAGCTTCATGATGGTGAGCTTGAGCCAGACGCACATGAAGGGGATCCGCGTCAATCTGCCCAGCCCTACCACAAGGCCTCAGCCGCCGTCGACCGTGAAGGATTATGTCTCGGTTCGGATCACAGACGGGAATCAAACCTACTTCGATAATGTGCCCGTTCTCGACGAGCAGGTTCTCCCACGGCTCTACGAGCTTTATCAGGCGAATAACAACGTGAAGGTTTCGATCAGCGCGGAGAAGCTCGCGCTGCACGGATCGGTGATTACGCTGCTGGATCGCGTTCGTTCTTCCGGAGTCAAGAAGATCGGCTATCAAATCAAAGTTGCCCCGGTCGCCGGTGCGCCGGGAACGGTGGCGCCGCCGCCTCCTCCAGGCGCGCCTTAATCTTCGGGCTGCTTTTGCTCGGATAAATACTCGCGCAGTTGCTCGATCGCAGAAGCGCGGTGGCTGATGGCATTCTTCACCGCGTCGCCCAATTCGGCGAACGTTTGCGTGTAGCCAGCGGGCACGAAGACTGGGTCGTAACCGAATCCCAGTTTGCCGCGCGGTTCCATGATAATCGAACCTGTGATTGCGCCATGAAAGACCTCCACGACGCATCCCTTTTCGGCGATAGCGATGGCGCAATGGAAGGCTGCTCCACGAACTCCAGTCCCCCGCAGATTCAAAAGCAACCTAGCGATGTTTTCCCGGTCCGTGGCGTGCTCACCCGCATAACGCGCAGAGCGAACGCCTGGCTCTCCCTCCAATGCCGTAACCAGCAATCCTGAATCATCGCTCGCCACCCAGCCCGCGATCAGCCGCGACGCTGTCACCGCTTTCAGGATCGCGTTTTCTTCCAATGTCGTCCCTGTCTCTTCCACCTCGGGTATGTCTGCCCTGCCACTCAGATCAGTGACGACGAAGCCTGCTCCGAGAATCTCCGAGAATTCACGGGTCTTATGCGTGTTGCGGGTGGCGAGGACTAATCGATGCATGATCGGGCGCGAGATGACGGCTAAGATGGAATTTTTCGATCTGCGGCTGCGACAATCCTGCGAATCCTGTTAATCCTGTCTATCTGTTTTCATGAGCGAACGCCGTAAACCGTATCCCTTCGATCAGATCGAGCCGAAATGGCAGACGCTTTGGGATGAGCGCCGCGCTTTTCATACGCCGAACCCCGGGGAGGCGGATTTCGATTCCACGAAGCCGAAGTTTTACATTCTCGATATGTTTCCGTATCCGAGCGGCGCGGGGCTGCACGTGGGGCATCCCGAAGGCTACACGGCGACTGATATTGTGGCGCGCTACAAGCGCATGCGCGGCTGCAATGTCTTGCACCCGATGGGGTGGGACGCGTTTGGTTTGCCCGCGGAGCAGTATGCGATTAAGACCGGACAACATCCTGCGATCACGACGCGCGAGAACATCACGAAGTTCAAGATGCAGTTGAAGCGGATCGGGTTTTCCTACGATTGGGAGCGCGAGGTTAGCACGACCGATCCGAAATACTTCCGGTGGACGCAATGGATCTTCCTCCAGATTTACAATTCCTGGTATAACCCGGAGACGCAGCGGGCCGAGCCGATCGCCAGCTACACTGGCGCCGATCCCGATTCCGTCCGCCTCGCCTATGTGGCCGAGGTGGCGGTGAATTGGTGCCCCGAACTCGGGACCGTGCTCGCGAATGAAGAAGTGATCGATGGCAAAAGCGAAGTGGGCGGCTTCCCGGTGGTGCGCCGTCCGATGCGCCAATGGATGCTGCGGATCACTGCGTTTGCCGAGCGTTTGATCGATGAACTGGAGCCGCTCGATTGGCCGGCTGGGATCAAATTGCTCCAGCGAAATTGGATCGGGAAGAGCGAAGGCGCGGTATTGCGGTTCGACGTGGTGCCTGACAGCAAGTTGGAAACTTGCTCCACTATATCTGTTTTCACGACGCGTCCGGACACGCTTTACGGCGCCACTTATTTGGTGCTGGCGCCGGAGAATCCCATCGTCGATCAAGTCACAACGCCCGAGCAGAAGGATGCCGTGCGACAATACCGCGAGGACGTCGCCGCGAAATCCGATCTCGAAC
This sequence comes from Chthoniobacterales bacterium, assembly GCA_038233435.1. Classification (GTDB taxonomy): domain Bacteria; phylum Verrucomicrobiota; class Verrucomicrobiia; order Chthoniobacterales; family UBA10450; genus JACCTI01. Next base: position 16,703 of record JBBSLZ010000014.1, on the reverse strand, counting down.
GCACCGATCTCGCGAAAGAAAAAACCGGCGTCGTCACTGGCGGTTTCGCGATCAATCCCGCGACCGGCGAACGCATTCCGATCTGGATCGCGGACTACGTCCTCCTCAGCTACGGGACGGGCGCGATCATGGCCGTGCCGGCGCACGACGAACGGGATTTCGAGTTCGCGCAGACATTCCAGCTTCCCATCCGCGAAGTCGTGGCCGCCGCCCCGCGCGCCCGCGAGGGCGGTGAAGCGCCATGCAGTCAGCCGCCTCTCGTTTGCACAGCGGAGGAAGGTTTCGCCGTAAACTCACCCCTGCTCGATGGCCTCCCCACCGCCGCCGCACAGATAAAAATGATCGAGTGGCTGGAAGCCAACGGCCACGGCCGCCGCGACGTCCGCTACAAGCTGCGCGACTGGCTTTTCTCACGTCAGCGCTATTGGGGCGAGCCGTTCCCGATTGTCTGGCGGGATGGAAAACATGAGTCGATTCCGGAATCGGAACTGCCGCTGGAGCCGCCGCCGCTGGATGATTTCAAGCCGACCGGCACGGGCGAACCGCCGCTCGCGAAAGCGAAGGAATGGCTGCGCCATTCCGAAGCCGTCACGCGCGAGACGAACACGATGCCGCAGTGGGCCGGCTCCTGTTGGTATTACCTGCGCTTTTGCGATCCGGGGAACGACACGCGCTTTGTCGGAGGCGCAGCCGAGCGCTACTGGATGGGTGGTGAGCAGCGAGTCCCACTAACTCGCGGTGAATGGGAGCGACAGCTGAAGGATCTTTATCCAATCGCGGTTCAAACTGCGGTCGACACGAAGCAGTTCGTCACCTTTTCGGTGGTCGGTCATGAGGAAGCCAAACGAATCGAAGCTGCCACCGGGCTGAAGGTGGAAGGGTTCCGCCGCTACATCGACATCTTTGCGATCCGGCACATTAACAAAGAACACGGGCCGAAAAGCATCGTCGCGCCCGGGGAGCTTCCGGTGGAGTTGGACGATCTTTTGCGAATTCCGGAGATCGTCAGCGAGGCAGACGAAATTCATTCGGGCGGGGAAACGAGCCTGCGCCTGCCGGCGATTCGCTATCAAAAGCGAATCGGGGCGACGATTTGCTTCATCGAGGAGGTTTTGCTCGGGCGTTCGCTGCTGGCCGCGAAGACGATGTACAAGAAAATGGCGCCGGCGAGTCATATCCCGAAGGACCTTGCTCAAACGTCCGAAACGCTCCGTCACACTGATCAAATTATCGCGGAGCTGCCGGGGCGCGTCAATTCGCGCCAAGCCGGCGGCGTCGACCTTTATGTCGGCGGAACGGAGCACGCGGTGCTGCATCTTTTGTACGCGCGTTTCTGGCACAAGGTGCTCTTCGATCTCGGCCACCTCTCCACCCCGGAGCCGTTCCAGCGACTCGTGAACCAGGGAATGATCCTGGGCGAGGACGGGCGCAAAATGTCGAAGCGCTGGGGCAATGTGATCGATCCGCTCGACGTGATCGCGGAATACGGCGCGGACGCGTTTCGCTGCTACGAGATGTTCATGGGCCCGCTCGAGCAAATGAAGCCCTGGAGCATGAAAGGCGTGGAAGGCGTCTCGCGTTTCCTGGCGCGCGTCTGGCGTTTGATCATGGAGGAGAATCAGGCCGGCGATTGGGTTCTCTCGGAACGCGTGAAGGAAGCCGATCTTACAAAGCGACAGCTCAAGGTCGTGCACGCGACAATTAAAAAAGTGACCGAGGACATCGAGTCCCTTTCTTTCAACACCGGGATCTCGCAGATGATGGTCTTCGTGAACGAATTCACGAACGCGGAGGTGAAGCCGGTCAGCGCGCTTCGGGCGCTGCTCATTCTGCTGAATCCTTTCGCGCCGCACATTTCTTCGGAACTCTGGGAGACCCTCGGCAAATTCTGCGGCGGCGAAGGCGACATTACGGACCAATCCTGGCCCGAGGATGACCCGGCGTTGCTGATCGAGGACGAAGTCGAGATCATCATTCAGGTAAACGGCAAATTGCGTGATCGCATCGTCGTGCCACTGAATGCCTCCGAAGACGCACTGAAAGCCGCCGCGCTCGCCAGCGCGAAGGTGCAGGAATTCACCGCGGGCCAGACGGTCCGCAAGGTCATCGTCGTCCCAAATAAGCTTGTGAACATTGTCGCGCCTGACACAAAGTAATCGGCTATGTGGAAAGAATTTAAGGAGTTCGCGATCAAGGGGAACGCGGTCGACCTGGCGGTCGGCGTCATCATCGGAGCCGCCTTCGGTTCCATCGTTACCTCATTGGTTAAAGACATCCTGATGCCACCGATCAGCGTGCTCACGGGCGGTCTGGATTTTTCGAACAAGTTCATGATCCTGAAGGACGCGCCCGGCGGCGGCGTTTTTCAGACTCCCGCCGAGGCCGTGAAGGCCGGCGCGATCACCTGGAACTACGGCAACTTCCTCACTTTGATCATCAATTTCCTGATCGTCGCCTTTTGCATTTTTCTCGTCGTGCGTGCCCTCAATAATATGAAGCGGCCGTCGCCCACGGCCGCGCCAGTGGCGAAGGATTGCCCACACTGCGCCATGTCCATTTCGGTCAAAGCGACGCGGTGTCCGCATTGCACCTCGGACTTAGGCGGGAGCGGGCGGGCGCAACTGCCGGCTGGGTTGTCGTGAGCAGCGAGACCAAGGCAGCCGCCTAACTCGTCGCCGCCTTTGGACTCGGTGGCACGAGCAGGACGCGTTTCTCCGAGCACAGCCAAAGCCGATTCTCTTCCGTGCCGCGCCAGGCAGTGCCAGCCGCCCACGGAGAAAACGCCGGCATGATCCAGCGCTTCGCCTCCTGCACGAAGGCCGGCAGCTTTAGCCGCAAACCCGCGCCATCCGCCAGATGACCGGCCGGATGATGGTGGCCGATGATCTGGATGCGTCCACCGCTTTCCATCTCGCCGTGGCCGTGATGAAAATGGAAACCGTCAGCCTCCCAGTGGCTGAGCCGGGCGATTGTTGTCGGCAGGTGGCGGTCGTGATTTCCGGCCACTACAATCGTTTCGCAAACTCGAGCCAGACGCGTCAGCAATCTCTCCGCAGCCTCGGCCGCCGCGCGATCGTGAACCAGATCGCCGAGGATGACGAGATGCTCCGGGCGATATTGTGCCATGAGACCGCGCAGGCGGGCTTCGATCAAGTCCATGCCCCACATCGGGATGAGGCGGCCCGCCACGCGTTGACTGATCTCGTATCCGAAATGCAGGTCCGCTACCGCCAGCCAGCGCTGCCGTTGATGAAAAAGAGCCAGCCTCCCATCCAGGATAATCTGCTCGGAAACAAGGGCTTGGCCGGAAGAAAGAGGAGACATCGCGCGCAGGCAGCGGGTGAAATTATCGCTTGCCTCCGCCGGCTTCAATCGGTATGTCAGCGCCTTCTTCCCATGCCAAGAATCCTGAGCACCATTCTGCTCGTGGCCGGCACTTTATTCCTCGTCAGCTGTGCCACCGAGACCATCCCTACCCAGGCCGCCAGCGTCTTCGCGCCTAAGCGATATGCGAAGGTCCGCACCACCGCCTATTCACATAACGAAGGAAGCGGCTCGCGGAACGCCCTCGGTCGCCGGCTCTCGAGTGGCGGCATCCGAAGCGCTGCCTCGGATTGGTCGCGTTTTCCATTGGGGACGCGCTTCCGGGTGGTCGAGACCGGAGAAGAATATGTGATCGATGACTATGGCGGCGCATTAGTCGGGACGAGCACGATTGATCTCTACAAATCGCCCGGAGCCATGCGGCGCTGGGGGGTGCGCCACATCGATATCGACGTTTTGACTTGGGGCTCGGAGGCGGAAAGCCTGCGCGTGCTGCGGCCCCGGCAACGCGCGCGGGTCGTTCGCCGTATGATCGCCAGCATCGAGAAGAAGGAAAACGAAAAGAAGAAGAAGGGTTAGTCGGGAAACCTGTCCGGCCGGCGCGGGGAAGGCCGCGTTCGGAAAATCGCGCCTTTCCGCCGGCGCTTTCTTTTGACAGCAGGGCGGCTGTCGTCCCACCTTTCAGCCTGTGAAAATTCTGGTTGTGGGAGGCGCCGGTTACATCGGCAGTGTGTGTGCCGAGTTGCTGCTCGATGAAGGTCACGAGGTCGCGGTCTTTGATAACCTGAGCGAAGGGCACCGGCAGGCGGTCGATCCGCGCGCGGAATTCGTGGAGGGAGATTTGTGCGACCGCGCGGTCATCGAGGCCGCTTTGGGGCAGACGGCTCCGGAGGCGGTGATGCATTTTGCCGGCAGTGCCTTGGTGGGAGAATCGATGGAGAACCCCTCGAAATACTTCCGGAACAACTTCGTCAATGGTCTCAATTTGCTCGACGCGATGGTAGCGCGGGGTGTCTCGCGTCTCGTCTTCTCGTCCACCTGCGCTACTTTCGGTCCCCCGGAGCGAGTGCCCATCGATGAGACGCTCCCGCAGAATCCGATTAATCCCTACGGAGAGTCAAAGCTGCTTTTCGAGCGCGCGCTACGCTGGTACAGCCAGATCCATGGGCTGCGCTTTGTGGCGTTGCGTTACTTTAACGCCGGCGGCGCTTCGGCAAAATTTGGCGAAGACCGAACGGTCGAAACTCATCTCATCCCCAACGCCCTGAAGGTGGCGCTGGGCCAGAAGCCGCATCTCGAGATCTTCGGGACCGACTATGAAACGCCTGACGGTACTTGCATTCGCGACTACATACACATTCTCGATCTTTCCAAGGCCCATCTGCTGGCCCTTGGCGCGCCCGAAAGCGAGTTCTATAACCTCGGGACAGGCGGCGGCTCCAGCGTGCGCGAAGTGATCGAAACCTGCCGGCAGGTGACCGGCCATCCCATTCCGGTGATCGAAAAACCGCGTCGACCGGGTGACCCGCCGCGCCTGATTGCGGCCTCGGATAAAATCAAACGCGAGCTTGGCTGGCGGCCTGCCTATCAGCAATTGCACGCCATCGTGGAGAGCGCCTGGCACTGGCACTCCCGATATCCAGACGGATACGAGGGGGAGCCGGGAGCATCAGCTGCTCTTCCAGCGGGGACGTAGCCGTAGCCACGCCATCGATAAAAAAAGCGCCCGCGGAAACACGTTCCGCGGGCGCTTTATAGTTACTGATCCAACGAGTCGACTACTTGTCGGTCGTGGTCGTCGTGGTGGTGGTTTCCTTGGTGTACTCAGTCACCGGCTTCACCAAAGTGATCTTCGAGACGACCATGCGATCGCCCTCTTTCACGTAAGTGTAACGCACCGGCATGTCGGGCTGGAGCGCGGAAAACGCCACGGTGGCCCCGGTCGGGTCGACGATGGTTGTGTTCTTGGTGTAATAATATTTCACCGGCGATTGAGTCGTCTCAGTGCGCATCTCGAGGTAGTCCTGCCCCGGGGAGTAGGTCGTGATCGTGCCCGTCCCGTCGAGGGTGCTGGACGAGGTGGTCGTGCTCGAGGAACTCACGCCGGTCGTGCCGGTCGTGGTCGTGGCGCTGACGCCAGCGCCGTTCGTCCCGACCGTGGTGGTGGTTTCTTTCACCGCCTGCGCGAATGAGGTGCTCAAGGCGAGTGCGCTCACTGCTCCGACGGCTAACAATTTCATCAATGGTGTGTGTTTCATATTTGTCCTTTGCTTGGGTTAAACGGATGTTCTCCGCCGTGCTTGTATCCGACTGCGCCCGTCCGGGCTTTATTCATCGAATCCACCTCTTTTCGCGGCCTGAGCCGCGGCTGGCTGCCTCAGGCCGAGCGGTTCCGCGTTTCTTTTAATGCAAGCGCTCCCCGGGTTCCGTGACTTTTTGCCCTGCGATTGCGCGGTGCGGGATTATATTTTTCGTCAATGGCGGGCGGTCTCGCGCCGCTACGGTTTTGTCGAATACGATGGCCCGCTCCTCGAAGATCTCGAGTTGTTCAAGAAGAAGTCGGGCGAGGAAATTACAAAACAGCTCTACGACTTCACCGATAAAGGCGGCCGCCCCGTCGCTCTCCGCCCCGAGATGACGCCCACGCTCGCCCGCATGGCCGCCGTTTCTCACCGCGATTTTCGCAAGCCGATGAAGTGGTTTTCCATCCCGCAAATGTTCCGCTACGAGCGCCCGCAACGCGGCCGCTTGCGCGAGCATTATCAATACAACGCCGACATGATCGGCGAAGCCGGCGTGGAGGCGGAGGTGGAATTGATCGCGCTCTGCGTGGACGTGCTGCGCGCGTTTGGCTTCACCGCGGAGGACGTCGTCGTTCGAATCAGCGACCGCGAATTCTGGATCGATTTTCTGAAGGAGCGGCGAGTGCCGGAGGAACGCTGGCCGCAGGTGCTGGAAGTGATCGACAAAAGCGAACGCGAGCCGCGCGAGAAAACCGCCGCGCGTCTCGGCGAGCTGGCCGATCCGGTGTTTGAGATTTTCGATCGCGGTGGCACAAGCGCGAAACTCGACCAGCTCATGGCCGGCTTGCGCGTGCGGGGGCTGAGCGATTTCGTCCAGGTGGACCTGCGCATCGTGCGCGGACTCGCTTATTATACGGGAGTCGTTTTCGAGGCCTTCGATCGAGGTGGGAAATTGCGCGCCATTGCCGGTGGCGGCCGCTACGATCATCTCATCGGGCACCTCAGCGACGGCGCGGCCTCCCTGCCCGCGCTCGGCTTTGCCATGGGCGATGTCGTGCTCGGCGAACTCCTGCGCGAAACTCCGGCCGCGCAGGCGCAGATGGAAGCCGCCGTGGCCGCCGCACAGCAGCTCGACGTTTACGTGGTGGTTGCCAAAGAGGAACGCCGCGAGGACGCCCTCCGCGCCGTCCAGGCGCTGCGCGACGCCGGTTATCGCGTCGATTATCCGCTTCTGCCCGCCAAGGTGGGGAAGCAGTTTCAGAATGCAGAGCAGTTAAACGCGAAGCTCGCCCTCCTCTTCGGCGACGAATGGCCGCAGGTGAAACTTAAAGTCCTGGCCTCGCGCGAGGAGACGTTGGTCGCGCACGAAGAGCTGCTTGCGGAATTGGCGCGCCTCCACAGCTTGTCGCCCGCACTCTAATCTCCATGTATCGCACTCATCACTGCGCTCAACTGCGCGCGTCCGACATCGGTTCCACCGCGAAACTGGCCGGCTGGGTGCACGTGCGCCGCGATCACGGCGGCGTCGTTTTCGTTGATTTGCGCGATCGCGAGGGACTCACTCAAGTCGTCTTTCGCCCGGAGGAAAACGCCGAGCTGACCAAAATCGCGCACACCTTGCGGCATGAAGACGTGATCGAAGTGGAAGGGCCGGTGGCGGCTCGCGTTCCCGGAACGGAGAACCCGAAATTGCCTACCGGCGCGATCGAGATCGTACCGCAAAGTCTGCGCATTTTGAACCGCGCAGACGTGCTTCCGTTCCCGCTCGATTCCGATCCGAGCAATGAAGATTTACGACTGAGCTACCGTTATTTCGATCTGCGCCGGCCGCACCTCGCGCACAACCTCCGGCAGCGGCACAAGATCACGAAAGCCACCCGCGATTATCTCGACAGCCAGGGCTTCCTGGAAATCGAGACGCCGATTCTTTCCAAAAGCACGCCGGAAGGCGCGCGCGATTTCCTTGTCCCGAGTCGTCTTACGCCCGGGAAATTTTACGCGCTCCCGCAGGCGCCCCAACAATATAAGCAGCTCCTGATGGTGGGCGGTATCGAGAAGTATTTTCAGATCGCGAAATGTTTTCGCGATGAAGATTTGCGCGCTGACCGCCAACCGGAATTCACGCAGATCGACATCGAAGCTTCATTCGTGGAGCCGTCGGATATCTTCGCGCTCGTGGAAGGAATGTTGGCTGCGGTCTTCCGGGCCGCGCGCGGGATTGAAATTCCCACGCCGTTTCCGCGCATGACTTACCGCGAAGCGATGGATCAATTCGGGAGCGATAAGCCCGACCGCCGGTTCGACATGGAGCTGACCGATCTGCGCGACATCTTCGCGGCCAGTAGTTTCAAGATGTTCCGCGGCGCGCTCGATAGCGGCGGCGTGGTGAAAGCGATCAACGCGAAAGGCTTCGCCTGGATCACCACCGGCCAGACGGAAGAGATCACGACGATGGCGAAGCAGTATGGCGCGAAAGGCCTCGCCTTCATCAAAGTGGAGAACGGCGAATGGAAATCGCCCATCGTGAAGTTCTTCACCGATGAAGAAAAAGCCGCGCTGACGGTGAAGCTGCAGATGGAAGAAGGCGATCTGATTCTCTTCGGCGCCGACAAATGGGAAATCGTCTGTGAAGTGCTCGGCCGCATTCGCCTCCGCATCTCGGAGTATCAAAAATTAACCGACGAAGCCGACGCGCTCGATTTTCTCTGGGTGACCGATTTTCCGCTCATGGCTTTCGATGCCGCGGAGAATAAGTGGAACGCCGTTCATCATCCTTTCACGCGTCCGAAGGCCGAAGACGTCCCATTGATCGAAGCCGGAAAATTCGGCGAGGCCCGGGCCGAAGCATACGACGTCGTTTTGAACGGCGTCGAAATCGGCGGTGGCAGCATCCGAATTCACGAGCCCGATTTGCAGGCCAAGATGTTCGCCGCCCTCGGCGTGAGCGAAGAAGATCAGCAAACGATGTTCGGCCACATCCTGCGCGCCTTCCGTCTCGGCGCGCCGCCGCACGGCGGCATCGCGATGGGGCTCGACCGTATGGTTATGCTCATCTGCGGCGAAGACAGCATCCGCGAGGTGATGGCTTTTCCGAAGAACAACCGCGGCGTCGACCTCATGTCGCAGTCGCCGAGCGAGGTGGACGCGCGCCAGTTGCGCGATCTTTCGATCAGGCTCGCGTCAGAAAAAAAGGATGCGTAAGCTTTCCCCATGTTCGTTGAAGGCGGCCTGCATCCTGAGCAGGTAAAGGCGTTGCGGCGAATGACCCTGGCGGAGCGGCTCCGCGCCAGTCTGAATTTCATGGAGGAAATGCGGCAGATGAAAGCGGCGGCACTGCGCGCCCAGCATCCCGATTGGAGTGAGTCGGACGTCTCTCGCGCGCTCCGCGACTTTATCAGGCATGGCGCTTCCTAAAGCCGTCGCGCTCGTCGCCGACCGTCTCAATTCTGCCGGCGCTATCTGGATGACTACCGGCTCGATCGGCGCCATACCTACGGTGACTATCGGGTGATAAACGACGTCGATATCGTCCTCACCCTCGCGCAGGCTCAGTGTGGCAAACTCGCCGCCGCTTTTCCGATCGAAGAATTGTATTGTCCGCCTATCGAGGTCATTGCGACCGAGGCAGGACGCAGGAAGCATGGGCACTTTAACCTTATTCACCACGAGACCGGCTTCAAAGCTGACCTTTACTTCGCCGGCGACGACGAGTTGGCGCAATGGGCCTTCCGTCGTCGGCAGCCGATTGAGTTTGATCTGGTGACCATTTGGATCGCTCCACCGGAGTACGTCATCATCGGCAAACTTGAATTTTTCCGCGAAGGCGGCAGCGAGAAGCATCTGCGCGACATTCGCGGAATGCTGGCGGTGACGGATGTGGAACGTGATTTTCTCGCGGAACAAATTGCGGCTCGCGGATTGGAACCGGAGTGGCGGCGCTGTCTTTAGGCTGGGGCGGCCTCCATTGAGCGCGAGCGACGGAAGAGCGCGCCGAGGGTGAAGGTGATCAGGAAATTGATCGGGAAGAGCCACGGGTAAGTCATCGTGGGACGAATCCGCGCCATCGTTTCCGCGGGCACGCCGAAAAGGACATAAATATCCGGCCGCACCCACGCGGTCAGCGCGACGCAGAGAATGAGCGCCGCCCACAGCGCGCCAAGCCGCGCCGGGATGCGGAAGAGCGCGAGGATGAAGATGCCGAGCATGGTGCCGTAGGTATAGCTGACCATGCCGAAGGCGAGACTGAGCAGATTGATCTTCGCTTTCTCCTGAATGTAATAGAGCGCGATCGTCATGAGGCCGAGAATGCCGCTCCAGATGATGACGGCGACGCGCGAGCGGCGCACCATCGCGGCACTGTTTTCCGCCGCTTCCGCCTTGGTGCCGTAGATAAGGGAAATCGAAGTCTGCGAGAGCGCGCCGAGCGCCGAGTCGAGGCTCGAGATGGCGGCGGCAAAAGCGCCGGCGAGGACGAGCCCGGTTAATCCCGGCGGCAGCACGGTCGTGATCCAGACCGGGAAAACGTAGTCGGTTTTCTGCGCGAAGAGCGCGGCCTCCACCGCATTGGGCGGGAACTGTTGGTAGTAAACAAAAAGCGCGGCGCCCACCAACAGCATGAGGATGGTCACGAGCTGGCCGACGCCGCTAAAAATGACCGCCTTCGTCGCATCCCGCGATGAGCGGCAGCAGAACATGCGCTGCGCGTTTAGCTGGTCCGTTCCGAAAGCGGCCAGATTTTGGAAAGGCATCGCGAGGAGCGCGGTCCACATCGTAAACTCAGCGTCCTTCATCCAGGACAAAAACGATTGCTCGGAACCCGCAGGCGGGAACCAGCGAAAGATCTCAAACTTCCCCGCGGCGCTGCCGGCATCGATGAACTGCGTCCAGCCGCCCGGCAACAGATAAATCATCCAGCCGAGCGCGAGGATGCCCGAGCCGACGAAGAGGAAAAACTGCATCACGTCCGTCCAGATCACGGTGGTCATCCCGCCCATCAGCGTCCAGAGGATGGCAAACACCGCGATCACGATGATGCTCTGCGTCATCGATAACGGCGTGACCGTGCGCAGGACCATCGCGGGCACGAGCACACGCACACTTTGCCCAAGGATGGAACCGAGCATGAAGAGCGCGGTTGTTAGACCCTTCACCCCCGGCCCGAGCCGGTGCGCCATGTAATCGTAGGGGCTATAAATATCCCGCTCGTAAAAGACGCGCACAAAATAGAGGCCCACGATGACCCGCGCGGCGATGGAACCGATCGCCCATTGCAGATATGTAAAATTCCCCGTGAGCGCGAAGACCGCGCCGGGCACGCCGATGAAGGTGACCGCACTGATCTCGGTGGCGATGATCGAGCCGCACACCGCCGGCCAAGGCAACGAGCGGCCGGCGAGAAAGAAGTCTTTGATGTTGGCCTGCTGCCCGCGCAGGCGATGGCCCACCCAGGTGGTGAGCAGAAGGTAGCCAGCCAGCACCGCCCAATCGAGCGCGGTGAAGTGAGTGTGGACATCCATGGGCTAGCTGCGGCCTTCGAAGGCGCCAATCCTGCTTAGCCAGCTGCGAGGACGTGCGCCTTCGCGGCATCCATCTGGCTTTGCGGGGTGCGGAAAAGAATACTGATCCCGACCGTGACAACGCAACCCACAAAGACAAACCACGGCCAGGAAATGGCGGGCCACCATTCCGGCATGAAGTAGCCGAAGACCCAATGCACCGCGATCACCTTGCCGGTGAAGAGCGCGAGGATATCGAAGGCAGGAATCGAAACCTTGCAGAGGATCAACACCGAGGTCACGCCCGCGATCATGGCCACCACGTTCGGCCCGTCGGCGCCGCGACTCCGCGTCAGCATGCCGAGGAGAAAGACACCGAGCAACGCGCCGTAAGTGTAGCCGAGGATGCCGATCGCGATCGGGATGATGGTTAACTTCGAGTCGTGCAGGACCGCGTTCGCGGCCAGCGCGGCCACGATGATCATGAGGACGCCGAAAACCGCAGTGGCGATGCGCGCGGCGCGAATCGCCTGCCGATCGGTCGCGGTGCGATTGATGTAAGGGAGATAGAAATCTTTCGTGAAGCTGGTCGCGAGCGCGTTCAGCGCCGCCGAGGTCGAGCCCATCATGGTGGCGAAAACGCCGGCGATAATCAGGCCGCGAAACCCAACCGGCATCTCGTGCACAATGTAATGGCCGAAGATTTCGTTGTCGGCCGCCGGCAGCGTGGTGCCAGGGACAACGGAGTAATAGACGGAAAGCAGAATGCCGACAGTGAGAAACGCCGCCGCGATCGGCACATCCATCAATCCGCTCAGCACGAGCGAGAGCTGGGACTTCCGGTAGCTAGGCGCGGTCAACATCCGTTGCACCATGTCCTGATCGGTGCCGTGAGTCGCCATCGTGAGCAGTGTGGAACCGATGAAAGCGGCGAAGAGCGTATAGGGTTCCTCCAGCATCGCCTTCAGTGCCGGCCCGAAGGAAAGGCTCGAGTCCCAGCCGGTTTGGAAGACCTGCACACTCGCAAGTCCGCCGAGATTTTCCGTCACGGTCGCGAAGCCGCCCGGGATGTTGTGCAAGAGAAGATAGATCGCGAAGCCGACCGAACTCAGCATCAGGATGGCCTGGATCAAATCCGTCCAGACGACCGCCTTGATGCCACCGGCTGCGGTGTAGAGCGTTGTGATGACGGTGACGAAGATAATGCCCCAGACGTAGGTGTTGAGATTTACCGGCAGGGTCGGGAAGAGGTAGCGCCAGATCACAACCATGATCGCGCCGCCCAGATAAAGTCGGACGCCGATGCCCAGCACGCGGGTGAAGAGGAAGATGGCGCTGGCCATGTTCTTCGTCCCCGGCCCGAAACGCACGGTGAGGAATTCGTAAACGCTCTGCACCCGGTAGTCGTAGTACGGTTTGATAAAAGTGGCCGCGATGATGATCCGGGCGAGGACGGTGCCGATAACGAGCTGGCCGTAAAAATATGCGCGCGTCTTGAAACCTTCCGCAGGCGTGCCGAGGAAGGTGGCGGCACTCGTTTCCGCGGCCACGATGGAGGCGAGCACGGCCCACCAGGGAATGGAACGCGAGCCGAGCGAGAAATCCTGGAGGTTCTTGTTCCGCCGCCCCGCCCAAAGGCCGAGCGCGACGATACCGAAAAAGTAAAAGAGAAGAACTCCGGTATCGATGGCGAGGCGCGCGTCCATGAAGGGGCTTATTTAGCCACGGATGGACACGGATGAAACACGGAATTTCCGGGGCGGGCTACGCGACGCATTCCCCCATCTGTCTTCATCCGTGTTAATCTGTGGCCAAATGGATTTGGTCCGAATCGATGCGCCCGATTTCGATCTCGCCGCAACGCTGGATTCCGGGCAGACATTTCACTGGCAAACGCATGGCGCGGGCTACCTGGGGACGATCGGCGATCGTGCCGCCTACGTGGAGCAACGCGGCGCGGCCGTCTTCGCCAACCCGGAGGCAGCCCCGCTGGTGGCCGATTATTTTGCTCTCGATCATCCGCTGCCAGAAATCTGCGCCACCTTCCCTAACGACCCCGCCATGCAAGCGGCCCGCGTCTATTGCGCCGGTCTGCGCATCATGCGGCAGCCGCTTTGGGAATGCCTCGCCGCCTTCATCACCTCCTCGATGAAACAAGTGGCGCACATCCGTCAGATGTCGCGTGCGCTTCGGGAGCAATTCGGCGAAAGCACCACGCTGTACGGGAAGCACGTATACGCTTTTCCCTCGGCAGAGAGGCTTGCGCGCACGACCGAAGCGCAACTGCGCGCGTGTGCGTTGGGGTATCGCGCGAAGAATTTGCGCGCCACCGCGGAGCTGGTGGCGTCGGGCGAGGCGGACCTGGAAGGCTGGCGCGCGCTGCCGGATGTCGAACTGCGCGCGCGGCTCTGCGCGCTGCCGGGGGTGGGCGCGAAGGTGGCAAATTGTGTGATGCTCTTCGCCTACGAGCGCCTGCGCGCTTTCCCGATCGATGTCTGGATCGAGCGCGTCCTGCGCGAGCAATATTTTCCGCGCGCGCGGAAGCTGACCGCGCAGCGGCTCCGGCTTTTTTGCGATAGTTACTTCGGAGAACACGGCGGCTACGCGCAGCAGTATTTGTTTCATCACGCGCGCAAGACCACCCCGCGCCGCCGCGCGCCAGCCAGCCAGTGATCCGCGATTTCGCCCAGGCCGATGACGTGCGATAATCAGCGTCCGAAGCGGCCATGAGAATCACACGCGAACGCAAGCGCCTTTGGTTGGCGATCGCAGGTTCCCTCCTCGTGCACCTGTTGGTGGCGCTGTCGCTGGCCGCCTTCGTTCGGCCCGCGGCGCCGCTGCCTGATCCGGACGACCGGCCCGTCGAGTTGACGATGGTGGATCTCTCCGCCACGCCGCCGCCCAGCGCCCCCGCGCGGCCGCAATATATCGAGACGCAGCCAGACCGGGAATCGGCAGTGGAGCCGACCGAAAAGACTTTCGAATCGAACGCCAACTCGCTCGCGAAAAGCAACGCCGCCGCGTCAGGCGATTTGCCTTTGCCGAGCCAGGACGGCAAAGAGCGGCCCGCGCTGGATCTGCTCACGCAATCGTCGAGCCTGCCCTCGGAGGCCGTCGCCCCACAGCCCGCCCCGCCGCCGGTGGCGCCTCCGCCTCCACCCCCTCCCACTCCGCCGCCTGTGCAGACTCCCAAGCCAACAGCGAAGCCACGGTCAACGCCTGTGCCGACGGCCACCCCTCTGCCGGAGCCGTCGGCCACTCCGTTGGCGGACCAGTTGGCCATGCTGAGCGGCACGCCGCCTCCGCTTCTCGATCCAGAGGATGTCGCCTCCGCTCCGACCCCGCCGCCGGAACCGACGGTCAACCCGGCTCTGGCGCGGCCGCGGCCGGAACGTCCGGCTTCCCGGTATCAACCCGAGAAACAGGAAACGCGCATTCGTGGGCGGATCACAGATCGCGGCGCGTCGTCCGTCAACGCCGTCGGCACGCCGCTGGGCCGCTATAATAAGGTAGTCTCCGACGCCGTTGGCCGGCTCTGGTATCGCTTCACGAAGGAGAATCGGGATTTGACCAGTGTGGGGACGGCGGTCCTGGAGGCGGAGGTCGATTCCCGCGGGAAGGTGCAAAATTTACGGATCATCTCGAACAGCGCGAACGAAAGCTTTGCCAACATCTGCTTGCAATCATTTCAGGAGGCGCAAATTCCCCCCATCCCCGCGGAGTTGGTGACGACGCTGCCCGACGGCCGGCTCCAGGTGACCTTCTCCTTTACGATGTACGCGAACTAATATGGTGGAACCGAGACTGGCCCAACTCCCCGATGCCGCGCAGGCGGTTTGGACATTTTTCGCCACCGGCGGCCTTTTCATGTGGCCGCTACTGGCCTGCTCGATCGTGGCCGTGACCACCATCATTCTGCGCACGCTGGCGCTCCGCCGGAAGAATGTGCTGCCGCTCGTGATCGAAAGTGAGATCGAGCGCCTCGTGCCCGGCGCCAGCGCGGAACGGCTGGCCCGGATCGTGCAGCACGATCAATCGGCGCTCGGCCGGATCGTGCGCGCGGCCTTGCAGCATCTGCGCGCGCCGCGGAACGAGACGGTCGAGATGGTGGAAACAAAGGCGCGCCATGAAGTGATCGTGCTGGAGCGGGGGTTGATCGTGCTCGAGATCATCACGGGCATCGCGCCGCTGCTCGGCCTGATCGGCGCGGTCTCCGGATTGGTGCGGGTTTTCTCGGCTCTCGGGCTCAGCTCCGGGGCGTCGAACACCCAGGCGATCGCGCTCGGGAGTGCGGAGGCGTTGAATGCCACCGTCTTCGGGCTCTCCATCGCCGTGCCGACCTTGATTGCTTTCAGTTACTTCTCGAAAAAAGTGGAAGTGATGTCGGTGGAAATTGAAACGCTGGTCGTCGAGTTGATCAGCAAATGCTACTACGGCCGAACCGGGCGTGATGACGGCCCGTCGCCGGCCCGTCTCGCCGCCTCGCCCGCGCCGGGACCGGCCCCGGTGCGCGCGCCCACGCGGCCGCCCGCCAGCTAGCGTCTGTCATGAAGATCGCAGTGCGGAAGCGGCGGGCGCCCTCCATTATTATCGTTTCGCTGGTCGATATCCTGACCATCCTGCTGATCTTTTTTGTGGTCTCGACCACCTTTAAGAAAGACCAGCCTGAGGTGCAAATTAACCTGCCCGAATCGCAGACAGCCACGAAGGCACCAGCGGAGCAAGACCACGCTCTCTTGAGCGTGGACGAGAACGATGAGATTCGGCTCGATGGCGAGCCGGTGGCGATCGAGAGCCTGGAAGCAGCGGTGCGCGCGCTGGCGGGCGAACGGAAATCGACCCTCGCGCTGCAGGCCGACAAGAAGGCTTCCTTCGGCACCATTATCAAAGTGATGGATGCCTTGAAACTGGCTGGCGTGAAGAATTTACCCGCCTTCACTCACGGAGAGAAATGAGGCGTCCGATCGTGAAATACGGGGACCCGGTGCTGCGCGCGAAAGGCCGGCGCATCCACGCGGTGGACGAGCGCATTCGTGCCCTGGCGAGCGACATGTTGGAAACGATGCGAGCCGCGAACGGCGTAGGCCTGGCGGCACAGCAGGTGGGCGAGGCCCTACAAATAACCGTGCTCGATATCACGGAAGTGGAGGACCGGCCGAGCACGCTGAAGATGGGCGGACAGGAGGTGGATCCGCTCGGCGCGATGCCGCTCGTCCTGCTTAACCCGGAGCTAAAACTGGACGGCGAAACGGTCTCTGGCACGGAGGGCTGTCTCAGCTTTCCGGAGATGAACGCGGAGATCGACCGCGCGCATTCCGTGCTCGTGAAAGCGGAGACGCTGGAAGGCGAGGCGATCGAGTTCGAAGCTTCGGGTTTGCTGGCGCGTGCCTTGCAACATGAGGTGGATCATTTGCATGGCATCCTCTTCATCGACCGGATGAGTTCGGTCGCGAAAGCGAGCTTGGGGAGCCGGTTAAAGCGGCTACAAAAAGAGACCCAGCGAGGAGGCGGAGGGATGGAGTAGTGGAGTAAGGGAGTAGTGGAGTAAGGGAGTGGTGGAGTGGTGGAGTGGTGGAGTGGTGGAGTGGTGGAGTGGTGGAGTGGTGGAGTGGTGGAGTGGTGGAGTGGTGGAGTGGTGGAG
>JBBSLZ010000013.1:0-26729 GCA_038233435.1 Chthoniobacterales bacterium | reverse complement strand
GTGAACCAGCACAGCGACATCCAATCGCGGCGAGGCTTGCGAGCGCATAGTGCGCCGAGCCTCATGGGCCGTCAACAGCCCGGGTGACTAGCCTGATCCTCACGCCTCCGGTTGGGGCGGAACGTAAGCGGAGTGCGTCGGGTGAGACTTGCAAATCTCACGCGATGGCGTAAAAAGCCGTTGACGCTGCGGGTGCCGGGGACCAGCGCTCAGTTTCGGTCATGCGCGCCGAACCGCTATACCCAGTAAAAGCTTTACAATTTCCTGTAATGTCATAAACCATAGCGCTGATGAACGCTGTTGATCACGAGGATCGGGCCATGAGCCGAGGTGCGGGTGTTGTGCCGCTATCTTTACGCGAATTCGAGGACACCGCTTGCCGACACGTCAACTCCCCGTTGCCAGCCCGCGAGGATTGTTCCGCGACACGCAAGGCCTTCGCCGAGCGGTTGGTTGCGGTGAGCTTCTGCATCGATCTCGTAGTTGTATTTGCGTGCCTCGCTTTCTCCTTCTGGCTGCGGTTCGAAACCCGCCTCGCGGACGTGGGAGTCGTGCCGGAAGGAGTCAACTTTGCAGCGTATCTTCCATACATTCTGATGGGGGGATCCTCGGTTGTAGCAGCCTTGGCCTACTACCGGGTGTACGACGTTCTGAAGCTGCTGCGACTGCGGCAAGTCGGTTTGGACGTCGTGAAAGCGTTGATTTCATGGCTGATCGTGTTCCTGAGTTTCACCCTCATTCTGAAGTTCGAGCCCCCTATTTCGCGTGTTTATGTGGGGCTTGCATCCGGTGTGACGTTGTTCGGGATCATCGGCTGGAGATATGTGTTCCACCGAACTCTGCAGAACGGCCGCGCGTCATCGAAGCTGCGCCAGCGCATCCTGTTCATAGGATGGAACGCTGATTCCGCACGGCTGAGTGCGAGCGTGACAGGAGGACCACATGCGTCCCACAGCGTAGCGGGATTTGTGCGTGCCGGCGCGAGCAGTGTGTCGGCACCTGGTGCTGATGTCCCGGAACTCGGCTCGCTACGCGACGTCCCCCACATCCTTCAGGTGCATCAGATCGATGTCGTGATCCTCTCTGCGTTTGATCTGAAGAATGAAGAGGTCGTGTGGCTGGCCAGCCTTTGCGAGCAGGAAATGCGACAGTTCAAGGTGATCCCGTCGTTCTTTCCCATCCTTGTCTCCGGATTGCGGCTCGAGACGATCAGCCGTGTTCCAGTTCTAGGTATAACGCAGTTGCCGTTGGACTTCGCCCACAACCGCGCGATCAAACGCGCTCTCGACATCTTCGTCGGCGCGATCGCGACTTTGCTCTCGATACCAATCATTGCTCTGTTTTCGGCGCTCGTTGCCTTGGAGTGTGGTGGGCCGACGATCTACTGGCAATGGAGGTCGGGAAAAGACGGTAGGCGGTTCCGGATCTACAAGATCCGGAGCATGCATATCGATGCGGAAAGCGAAGGGGTTCCGCAATGGACGCGCGAAGCAGATCCGCGGTGCCTCCGAGTTGGAGCGTTCATGCGGAGGTGGAACATCGACGAGTTGCCGCAGTTCTGGAATGTCTTGAAAGGCGACATGAGTCTTGTCGGACCGCGACCCGAAAGGCCAGAGCTTATTCATACGTTTAAGTCGGCGATTCCGCACTACAACGCGCGTCACAACGTGAAAGCTGGTCTGACCGGGTGGGCGCAGGTAAAAGGCTTCCGCGGTGACACTGATCTGAATGAGCGTATCAAATGCGATCTGTTCTACATGGAGAACTGGAATCTCCTGTTGGACCTGCAGATTCTTGTTATGACTCCTTTCGCGCGCAGAAACGCTTACTAGGCTGCCGCTGGCTGCTGTTTTTGTGACAACGGGCGTCGCACCGGGATCATGCAGGCGCTGCCGCTCCTAGTCCCGCTGCTTCACCGCCGCTGCGCCGCGGATCACCTGCTGCAATGCCTCCCAAACGGAAGCGACGCTGATGTGCGCCATGCAATCGGTCCGGTGGCGGCGGTACTCAAATCCGAGGTTTAGAAAGCCACAACCAGCAGCGTCGGGTGCTACGTTGCACACGTTCCGTCCCACGGCTCCCCACCTGGTGACAGAAGTCGGTCCGCTAAGACCAACGGTAGGGATTCCGGCCGCTGCGGCGAGGTGCATGATCCCGGTGTTCACGCTGACAACTGCAGCCGATCGTGCAAGCACACGGGCGGTGTCCGTCAGGTTAAGTTCCCCGGCTACGTTGCGGATGACCGTGCCCGCCGGTGCCTTTCGGATGAGCGCTTCGTTTCTCGCCTGGTCGCCTTTCGTTCCTGTTAGCACGATCACGAACCCTTCCGCTAGAGCCTGTTCTGCCAGACTGCGCCAGCGATCCTCCGGCCATTCGCGTAATCGGCTAAGATATCCACCCGGCCACATGTGGAACACCACATAAGGCGACGAGCTTATGAGCTGCGGATCACCATCGATGACGATTTTGGGCTCGTGTGTCGACGAGACACCGAGCGCCGCCACCAGCGCACGATAGTTCAGTAGCTCGTGAACCTCTCGGGAATGCTGCAACGCAATGTCATAGCAAAAATGACGGAACTGTCGTGGCGTCTCGAAGCCGATCGTGCAGCGCGACCCTGACAGAGCCGAGATAAGTGCATCCACTCGCGGCCACGGACCGAAGTCGACGAGAACGTCGAGCCTTTCGGCGCGAATTGTGCGAGCCGCTGCGATCGGGGAGGTCACCCGGATGCGGCGGACCTCACTTTCACCCATGAACAATCGCGCGGTCTCGATGTTTGTATCACCGGCGAAAAAACGGAGCTTGGCTTGCGGAAGGGCGGAGCGGAGATCGGCAACTACAGACGTTAGTAGAACGGTATCCCCGATGCATGACGTCCGCAGCAGTCCCACCGACCGGATGGGGTGAGGTAGCGCCCGCCGGCGTTTGAGCAGGCGGAGCGCCAAAAGAAGAGGTACGCCAACCAGCGCATCCAGGCGGCGGAGCTTTGTGTTGCCGCGCTCTTTCATACGCGCGTACGCCACTCCCGCGCCTGCAGAGAATTAGATTCGCGGCCGCAACTAAACATCGAGTAACTTGCGATAAAGCTGGAGGTAAGCCTCCGCCGAAGTGTGCCAGGAAAACTGCTTCGCACGCGCCGCGCCCGTGGACACGACCCGATCTCGCTCCGAAGGTGAGAGCGAAAGCACCTTTTTCAGCGCATTTGCAATGCTAGAGACGGAAAATGGGTCCGCCAATTCTGCGGCGCCACCTGCAATTTCTGGTAAGCACGACCTGTTAGACGTCACCACGGGGACGCCTGCTTGCATGGCTTCAAGGATCGGTAATCCGAATCCTTCTTCAATCGACGGATAGCAGAAGGCCGCCGCGTTGACATAGGTTTCATATAGTTCCGCATCAGGAAGGTATCCAAGCGATCTGATCTTTGGGTGCCGCAGCAAGTTCTCCTCCTCATTGTTATTACGGAACCGCGGTTGCTTTCTTCCCACCACCCACAGCTCCAAATTCGGGTATGCTTCTGAAACCAGCAGGAACGCCTCGACGATGCGCTTGAGATTTTTGTGGGGCTGTAACGAGCCAACACTTAGGATATACTGGGTGCTGGTTTTCTGAGGCTCCGGAGCGGGGTCAGAGCGGAGCTCATTTGTGCCATTGTAGACTCGGTACGTATGTTCTGGCCGGAGCCGAAGGCACCGCAGCGCCTCTTCTCGGACATGATCGGATACGGCAACCACCATATCTGCTGCGCGTAGCCCGGGTAACGCCGTGACGCGATAGACGGCGCGAAAACGTGGCGAGTACCATTCCGGCCGCAAAGCGAAATTCAAATCGTGCAGTGTCACGATGCTCCGCACCCCAAGGTTAAACGCGGGACTCGTCGTCATTGGGTGATGTGCGATTTGAACTCCGAGGCGCCTGCAGCGCCGGGGAAAAATCAATTGTTCCCAGACTTGCGCCCGTCCTCTTGACCAACGGGAGAATGGAACCGGGCAAAGCCGCACACCTTCAATGTTGTTCCACGCTGCGACGCCTGCGAATGCTGGGTCTGCGAAGGCTATCAGGGGAATGTCTCGCCGGGGATGTCGAATGATCGCGTCGAACAGATTGTAAGCAGCTCTCTGCGTTCCGGTCGGCTGCAAAGTACCTGAAAAGCGCCCGTTGAGCGCGATGGCCTTAGTCGCCTCGCTTGTTCGCGTATCCAATACCCGGTAGAATCAAGGATGGTGGACCTGTATCGGAGCTACCTTATGGACCGCGTGTTCTACAGGGCGAGAAGGCGGAGGAGGCTCCGAGATGTTTGCCATATCCTCAGCTCCGTAGACGCCTACGCCATAACCTCCAACGGTATACCCGTAGTATGCCGCCAGTTTGTTATCTGCCGCCACCCCGTTCAGAACGAAACCGCAGAGCTTGGCTCCTGCTTCTCTCAGCCTTTCAATTGCACGTAGAGCTGCTTTCCGGGGGGTCCGGCCGGAGCGCACGACGAAGCAGACCGCGTGAACGTTCTTGACTAGCAAGAGCGAATCGCTGACCGCGTTCACCGGAGCGCTATCGATCACGATACGATCAAACCTGCGCTTTAGTTCTTCGATCAATTCGTTGAACTTGTTGCCGGCGAGTAGCTCTAATGGATTAGGAGCGCGGCGTCCCGCCGTTAGGAGGAAAAAGCCCGAGATATTTGTATGTTGAATGCAGACATCAAGGATGCTCTCGCCGCTGACCAGGTCCGTCACGCCTGGTCTGGTGTCATCAGAGAGAAGAACTCTGCCGAGTGAACGCAGCCGCAAGTCGGCATCAACCAGTAACGTGCGGAGACCCTGCTGGGCGCAGGCGACGGCATAGTTGATCGCGCAAAAGCTCTTACCTTCGCCGGAAAGCGCGCTTGTAAATAGCACCGTGGTTTGATCTTCTGCCGTGTCGGTCAACGACAACGACGTGCGGAGGCTCCGGATTGCTTCGGCCGTAAATCCGCTAGGGTCATCGATCATGATGAGGGGGCTTTTCCCCGACCGTGTTTGCTCGGTCATGGGGATAACGCCCACTGCGGGAAGCTGCAGCAGCTCCTCACCTTGATCGATGGTGCGGATGGACGTATCGAGCGTCCGGAGGCCCAGTGCCAGCCCGATGCCCACTACCAATGCACTCAACGCTGAACCTACGAGGATGAGCAGCTTACGAGGCTTAACCGGTCGATCGGGGATGACCGCAGGCGATTTCACGATAATGTCATCCTGCTGAATGCTTTTCGTGACGTCGGTCTCCTTTAACCGATTCAACACAGCGTCATAAAGGGCGCGGTCGCCCTCTACCTCCCGTTGCAAAACAGTATACGGAATCGCGAGTTTGTTCAGTTCCAGCGCCTTCTGCTCCTGCTCTGCCAGCGCCTGCTCGAACTTGGATTCGGTTTGTTTCGCCGCCTCAAGCGCAGAACCCATGGATTCCCCGCTTTGGCGGATCAGATCGGCAAGCTCCGTCCGTTGGGCATCCAGCTGACTCTTCGCCTGAATGAGCTTCGGATGGAGAGGTCCATAGCGTTTGTTCAAGCTTGCAACCGCGCCTTCCTGCTCCGAAACAATGCGGCGTTGATCGACAACCGACTTGGAGTCTGCAACGGAAGCAATGGTGAGAAGCTGTTGCGGGTCCGCGCTCTCGAGCTTTCGCACCTCTGCGTAATCTGACTCGAGCTTGAGACGATCGCTCTTTGCGGCCGTTACTTTGGCATTCAGCTCTTTCAGCTTCTCCACGGTTATATTTTGCGTTTCCTGGAGGGAGACAGCCTGAGTGCGCTCTTTGTAGTCCTGGAGCGCCTGTTCCGAGCTTTGTAGCTTCTGCTTCAACCGCGCAGCTTCAGATAGAAGAACATTGTTCGCTTCGGAAACGACGCTGAGGCGCTGCTCCGTGTTGATGTGCCGATACTCGGTGACGAGGCCGATCGAAATTTTCTGCGCTAACTCAGGACGCTCATTTTCCGCCGTGACAGCGATGAGGCGAGTGCCACGAATGAGCTTCGCTGAGACACGTGCTGCTAGCGCCCTTAACAAGGCGTTTTCCGTATACGGGCCGCGGTGCAGCCCTAACGAGGCGGCATCAAGGTGTTCCGCAGCAATCACGCGTTGAAGGAGGGCTGGGCTGGTGAGGCTCGCCTCGATAGTTTTGACGACCTCCCCGGAGGTAAGGTCTTGGCTATTCACATCCTGGATGTTAATGACTCTTGGAGTGGTTTGCTCCACCTGGATGATGGTCTGCGCAGCATAGATCTTAGGCGCGCGGGCCAAATATATAAATGCCCCGAGGAGGGCGAGCGCCACTAAAGCCGCGATCAGCCAACGCCGTTCGTAGACGACGTAATACATCGCACGGAAGTCAATCGGCTCGTCTTTTTCAGGTAAATTGCCGCGCGTGCTCATTCTAGAACCTGCTTTCCGCAACGGTGACGATATCGCCCGGCAGAATCTCGAAGCTACCTCTGCCGTCGTTAGCCATCGCCTTCGCGTTTACCCGAAACACCGATTCCTCGCCGCCGCTGCCGCGTTTGATCACGACCCGCGCTGGGTCGGCACCGCGCGTGTAGCCGCCGGCAAGGCCGATCGCTTCCAACAGTGTCAGTTTCTCACGGTCCGGGAAGTCGTAGGTCCCGGGTTTTTGCACCTGGCCGAGGACGGTGACACGATACTTCGTGAAGCTTAGAACATTGACGCTGACCTGCGGGTTGATCAGATATCCACGCGCGAGCGCGTCCCGGATGGTCCGGGCTGCCTGCTGCGGCGTCTTCCCTCCCACAGATAGTTGCCCAACCAGCGGAAAAGTTATCGTGCCGTTCCTTGAGACCCGCAACTTCGATTCGAGGTCGTCCTCCTGAAACACCTTAATCTCTATGAGGTCATTTGGAGCCAGGATGTAGCTCGTCGCCCGGTCGTCTGTCGGAGCACTCATTTCCTGTCCTCGAGCGAGGCGCGGAATGTGCACAGCACAAGTCGCAAATAGAACGCACAACAGCTGCAGAGTTGCGCCGCGTAAAACCCGTTTGAATCGCCTGTGCATCGCCTCAAAAAAACAGGTTCAGATGCAAATACACCTGGTTCTGCCGGAAGGTGAACCGTTCAACCGACGAGCTGTTGCGCCTGAAGACGTAGCCGGCTTGCAGCGTCGCAGTCTTACTGATGTCCATTCGGACATAAGGTTGCACGTCATATAGATCATCTCCGCGGTTCGAAGCATGACCTGTGAGCTCTACGTACCGTGCAGCCTGATAGGATGCCGAAGTGCCGATATAATAGTGCTGTGCCAGACGCTGCCGGATGTTCAGAGTTAAAGTAGAGTATTCGATGTTTAGCCCAGCGGTGCCGGCGGAATTCTCTACCCGCCGTGAGCCATCGAGGGACAAGAGCGTCTGCTCGAAGGGCGTATAGCTTAGCGCCAGCCCAAAGACAGGAGTGGCACGATCTCGCTGTTCCACCTCCCGGAACTCTACGCCACCGTTAGCGGAAAGACTGATCTTCTCTGTCGCCCGATACCGCGCGCGCAACAGCCCCTGCTGGTAAAACTGCCCGGGGCTATCCTCCACATCCAGGTAACCCAGGGTAACGCCGGCGCCGAGGTCGGTCCACGCACCAACGCGATAGTTGATCCAGTTTTGAGAAGTAATCTCCTGCGAATCAACATGAGACGGATATCTCCGCGCGGAACCCGTGAGCACAAAGTCAAATGACGTGCGGTCGCTGTAGTCGTACGCGGCTGAGAACTCCTGCGCGAAAATCGATCGGCTGACACGGCCGCCCACATCGACATCCGGAGTGGTCAACTTCTGAAAACTGGTCCGGGACCCGAGCGTAAGATAGGCGAACTGCATGCGGCCTTGCAAAGCAGCATCGTGGTCGACCGCATTCTCGTCACTGTGATCAACGAAAAGGAGCGCCGTCGGCGTGTAGCTGACCAGGAGGAAGTCACGCGGGACGTAGCTTTCATCCACGACGGCCGGCGTGAACGTATCCAGAGAAAGACGCTTCAACTCCGGACGCACATCGCCCACCCCTGCAGCTACCGTCGGGGCGAAGGTAAAGATTGCGTCCGAATCTCGGTTCGTGTGGCGGATGAAGATGTTGTCGTCGTACGTCATCCCCGTCTTCACTTTAGCTACGAATTTGAAATCACGCGACGCGGGGGTGCTCACGACGAACTCGGCGCTACCGGAATCGGTTCGGACCACGTGCGTGAGCGATGGGTCGGTTGACGGCAGAGGCGCGTCGTTGACAGCCTGTGCCAACCGGATGTCGTCTGGTCCACCATCTTCTGCTGACTCTGTCGTCAAGGCGGCGGCCGACGTGACCTCGCGCATTGAATCCGGTGTCTCCGGCTGCGCCTCGCCCCTTGCCCGCTGTTCGAGCGGGCCGCCTGAATTTAGTCGCGACGGGAGCGCCGACTGCCCAAAGGCGAATCCGCTGCAGGCGAGATACATCGCAGCCACAGACATCAAACTGGACTGGCGATGGTAAATACGATGTCGCCGAGCGGTTTTTAAGCACAGCGCGTCAGGACCGGATTTTTTGTCCTCTAAACACGCGGCGTCAGTCGATTTGGCCCCGTTCATAACAACCGTAAACAGCACAATTGTTTATAACACCATTGCGCCGGAAGAAGGGAGCTTTTTTGCAGGAGTTTGAAACGGCCACGGTAATCAGCAGGTCACGCGTTCGAGTCCCGTCTTCGGCTCCACTTTTACGGCGCGGCGCTTTCCAGCTGCTCGGGCGCGGCGTTTCGACGTGGCAGATTCGGATCGCGTGAGTCCCAGTATCTGCGCGATTTCACTAATCCGCTTGCCCGCCAGGACAAGATTCGACACTTGACGCTAGCGCGGAGAACATAGCGCGAGCAGTCCACATCCCGAGCGAGTTTCAGCTGTTCAATGCCAGCTCAGCGGCTGTCGCGACCAACCGCTCCACCCGTTCGCCGCGCGCGAGGGCTTCCGCGATGTCGTCGATGTCGTCCAGCGTGACGCGCGCGTAGAAGAAATGCTCCGGCTCCACCAGCACCGTTACGCCGATCGCGCACTGGTCGAGGCAGCTTGCAGCGCAGACCCGCGCCTGCACCTTGCCGAGTCCGCGCGCTTTGGGCCGCTCCTTCAGCGCCGCCTGCACTGCTTCGCCGCCGCGCGCCGCGCACGATCCCTTCTCATTGCCCTCGGCGCGCCGGTTTGTGCAGACAAACAGATACTGCTCGCGTAGTGCCATGCACGCACGCTGGCAGTCCGCACCGGCGCGGTCAACGCGGCGTCGAAACACGATTCCCCTCGATGTCTGTAAAGAAGCCTATGAGACCCGCCACGCCCGAGGTGTGCCCGGTGGGCGGTGAAGAGGTGCCGCGCGGTGCGCGGGCGTGCCCCTGAGTGCGGCGCGGATCACAACTCCGGCTGGCGCGACTCCGCTCCGCGACGACTTCCTTTATAGAAAAAACGTTTGTTACGGAGCCGGAAGGCACTTGCACGACGCCGGTGGCCGCCAACTCCGAGAGCACCGTAGAAACGCAGCAGACCCGCCGTGGCGAACAGGAACGTGCCAAGGGCCACACGTGCCGGACGAGACACACTGGAAGCGCAGAAAGAGGTGGGGTTCTGAATATACTGCCGTCCGTGGTCGATGAACGAGATTGAAGCCAGCGCTCCTCCGGTGAGCAAGCCAAAATTACTGGAGCAGGTGCGCCATTTGTTGCAGACCGGGCGCTACAGCATCCGGACGGAGAAGGCGTATCTGGATTGGATGGCTCGGATATCCGGACGGTGCAGGAGCTGCTCGGGCATAAGGATGTGTCGACGACGATGATTTATACGCATGTCTTGAACCGGCCAGGGATCGGGGTGCGGAGCCCGCTGGATGTGGAGAGCGCTTAGGCGTTCCAACGGCGGACGGAGAACGTCCAACGGCGCGGTGGTCCAGGCATTTTTAGCCGACAAAGGGCCGGCTGTCCGAAGGGCCCGTCTGGAGCGTGTCGTGCACTTCTTGCTCCGGCGCCGGCGAAGGACAAGCGGCCGTCGGTTTCGATCACCGCGCCACCCGCAGTCATGAAGGAACGTCGCCCCTCACGCCCGCGAGACGTAAAAAACGACTGACCCGGCTAAGATCGACGGTCTTGCTCGCGGAGATCGAGGAGAGGGACGGGCATGATGCGAGAGCAGGCCAGCTTGCCCGGGGCTCTTCAAACCGAACTTTCCGGAGCGGGCGACACCCGTTGACCGGCAGGAGGCAGTGCGATACGATGGCACGCATGTCGTTACTTCGCGGACTCTTCTGGGTGGCGTTGTTTATCTTTTTCGCGTTCAGCTTTGTCGTGCTCTTCGAGTATGGCACCGCGGAGTTCACGAATGGATTCAAAATCGAGGCCGAGAAGGCCAAGACCTATCTGATGGAATTCAGCAAACCGGCGAAGAAAGACGAGAAGGCGAAGAAGTAAAACCCCGCGGCCGCTGCCGTGAACAATCCACCTCTCATCATGCCTCCGATGCCAGCGGCGCCTACCGGATCAGATGGGCGCCTGGGGCTCGCGCGGGACGCTTTCCTGGCTTACCGGACCCGCTGCTTCTGGCATCTGGCGCCGGATTTTACCGTCACCGAAGAGACTCTGCCTATCATCGTGGCGGGCTTGCGCGCACAGGGCGACCGTGCCGCTTTTCAGATCGCCGCCCGCCTGTGCCCTTAACCCCTTTTCAGCGCGAAATTTTCGCAACCCTGCGGCGTCATCGCAGCCCAGACAGTTTTGTCTTTGGCGCGACGGTGCTCAACGCCGCCGCCGACACGCCTCGCTTTTCGAAGGATGTCGATCTTTGCCACGATACAGTCGCCCAGAGCGCCGCGGCGGATGAAGCGGCACTTCAGGCAGCGGGCTATGCCGTGGAGTGGCACCTGCGCCTGCCGACTTTTCATCGGGCTGAAATCACCCGCTCCGATGGCAGCGTGAGGCTGGAGTGGGTCTACGATTCCGCGTTTCGATTCTTTCCGGTGGAGGCTGATGCCGAGCTGGGCTATCGCCTCCATTATTTCGACGCCGCGACCAATAAACTCCTCGCCCTTTCAGCCCGTTCCGAAGCGCGCGATTTCGTGGATGCCATCCATCTCGACGCCACCTACGTCTCGCTCGGCGCGCTCGCTTGGGCGGCGGCCGGGAAGGACGAAGGGCTCAATCCCCGGCTGATCCTCGATTTGGCTGATCGTTTTGCGCGCTATCGGCAGGTGGACATCGATGCGCTGCATCTCGCCTCGCCGCTGGGCCTGCCGGAGCTAAAGGGCCGGTGGGAGACGGCGCTGGAACGGGCCCGCCTGTTGGTGGCGGCGCTTCCGGCGGAGGAAGTTGGCTCTGCTTATCTCGATCCAGTCTCTCTCCTGCCGGCCACACCGGGTCCGGTCAGTGGCGCCGCTTCCGAGCTCATCCGTCATCAGGGCACCGTCGGCGGTGCCTGGCCGGTTATCCGCTCATAAAAGTCTGTATCGGTAGAGTTTTGCCCCACCGTCGCCAAGCGGTCGGCCAGATCACTCCACGAATTCCAGCTCCACCGCTTTATCGAGATATCCGCGCGCCTGCGCCTGACCGAGGAATTCCCGGATCGCGGCGCGTCCGGTTTCGCCGTAATCGAGCGTGTAGTCGTTCACGTACATGCCGATGAACTGGCTGGCGAGTGAGGCGTCCATGTCTCGCGCGTAGGGCATGGAATGGGAAACCGCGGCCTCCCGATGGGCCAGCCCGTACTCGATGCTCTCTTGCAGGATGGCGAGCAGATCGCGGCGCACGGGCGCGGCGATGTCTTTCCGCAGGACGTTGCCGCCGAGGGGAAGCGGCAGATTGGTTTCGCGTTTCCACCATTCGCCCAGATCCACGATTTTCGTGAACCCGCTCCGCGCGTAGGTGAGCTGGCCTTCGTGGATGATCAAGCCGGCGGCGGCAGTGCCGGCTTTCACGGTTTGGAAGATTTCGTCAAAGGGGACGACCAGGTAATCGAACTCGCCCAGATAGAGCTGGAGCGCGAGGTAGGCGCTCGTCATCAGGCCGGGCACGGCGATTTTTTTACCGCGCAGCCAGGAGCGGATTTCTTCGTCGGATGCTTCCGGGGGGAGCCCGGCCGTTTCGGTGGCCACGATCATGGGGCCGTAGCCGTCGCCCATGCTCGCTCCGCAGGGGAGGAGCGCGTAGCGCGGGCTGACAAAGGCGTAGGCGTGGATGGAAATGGCGGAGATGTCGAGTTCGCCGCGCAGGGCGCGTTCGTTCAGGGTCTGGATGTCCTCGAGGCGATGCTCGAACTGGTAGCCGCGGAGATCGATCTTCTGCTCCGCCATGGCGTAGAACATGAAAGCATCATCCGGGTCCGGCGAATGCCCGAGGGTGAAGACATGTGGGCTGGCAGACACGGCTCAGACGCTACGCAGGGCAGGTAGGGGTGCAATTTTTGGGAGGGTTTAGGGTTCGGCATTCCGATGCTACGCGATCCGGAACGTTGAACGTTGAACGTTGAACGTTGAACGTTGAACGCCGAACGCCGAACGCCGAACGCCGAACGCCTCCCTTTTGCACGGCGGCTTGCACTGGGTTAAACGTTTCCCTGCTCGTGCATCCTCTCCATTCCATTCGCGAACTCGTTTGCCCGGATTGCGATGCGCTTCTGGAGATGGCTCCTCTGCAGGAAGGGGATAAGGCGATTTGCCCGCGTTGTGTCCATCCGCTCCTGAGTTATGAGCGTAATTCCATCCACCGCACGGCTGCCTTCGCTCTTGCGGCTGGGCTGCTTTTTATCGTCTCAAATTTTTTCCCGTTCATGACTTTGCGGGCGGGTTTTCGGGAGAGTGAAATGATGCTCTGGCAGAGCGCTTCCGGCCTGGAGGAGCAGGGCTATCCCTATCTGGCCGGAGCGGTTTCGATCTTTATCCTGGCGGCGCCGGCGCTCTTGATCGCCGGGCTGCTTTATCTTTTGCTGCCTTTGCTGGGAGACCGGCGTTGGCCGGGCGCGTTGCCGATCTGCCGTTGGGTGCTGGCGGCGCGGCGCTGGAATATGATCGAGGTTTTCCTGCTCGGAGCACTCGTTAGTCTTTTGAAGTTGGGGAAGCTGGCGGAGCTGACCCTGGGGACCGCGTTCTGGTCTTTTGTCGGGCTGATTATTTGCCTGACCGCGGCGCTGGCTTCGATCCATCCGCGGGAGTTGTGGACACGTCTGGAGATGGCGAAGTGACGGAGTCATTTCCGGCCGGGACGGGGGCGGCGCGCGGGTTGGCGCTGTGCCACTCGTGCGGGCTGGCTTCCCCGGCGGAGGAGGCGCATTGCCCGCGCTGCGGGGCGGGTTTGCACCTGCGCAGGCGGGATAGTCTGCAGCGGACCTGGGCGCTCACGATCGCCGCGCTGGTGCTTTATTTCCCGGCCAATCTCCTGCCGGTCCTGAGCGTGGAGTCGTTCGCAGGCAGCCAGTCGAACACGATCATGGGCGGGGTGATCCAGTTCTGGCAGGAAGCGGATTATCCGGTCGCGATCATCATCTTTGTGGCCAGTGTAATGATTCCGGTTTTAAAGATCATTTCCATCGTGGCGCTCTGTCTAGCAGCGCGCACCGGGCGCCGGCCGCGCGGAATGACGCGGCTGTATCGAGTGACCGAGTTCGTGGGGCGCTGGTCGATGGTGGACGTGTTCGTGGTGGCAATTCTGGTGGCGGTGGTGCAGCTTGGGTCGACCATTTCCATCCATCCGGGGCCGGGCGCACTTTCGTTTGCTGCGGTAGTTGTGTTAACCATGCTCGCGGCGATGAGCTTTGATCCTCGATTGATTTGGGATGCCGCGGGGCGCTCCGATTCTCCCTCCCACTAATTCCATGCACGATACTTTAGCCGAAGAGTCGCCGCGGTTGACGCCGGTGGTGAAGAAGGGGCGCCGGTTCTCGCCGATCTGGATCATTCCGGTGGTGGCGGCGTTGCTCGGCCTCTGGCTGGCGGTGAAATTTTACTCGGAGCGCGGCCCGAAGATTACGGTGCACTTCGAAACCGCGGAAGGCGTGGTCGCAGGCAAAACGCCGGTGCTGTGCCGGAGCGTGAACGTGGGGGTGGTGGACGCGATTAGCCTGACCGACAACCTGAAAGGTGTGCTCGTGACGATGCAGATGACGAGCGACGCGACCCGGGTTCTGACGAAGGACGCGCAAATCTGGGTGGTCCGTCCGCGTTATGGCGCGGCGGGGATTTCGGGATTGAGCACGCTGGTTTCGGGGAGCTACATCGAAATCGAGCCGGGAATCTCGACGGAGCCGCGGCGCGAGTTTGAAGGTCTGGAGCAGCCGCCGGTGACCCCGAAAGGCGTGCCCGGTTTGCGCATTACTTTCTTCGCGGATGAGGCCGGCAGCATCGCGCCGGGCACCGCGATCTCTTACAAGGGATTGAGCGCGGGAAAGATCGAGACGCGGGAGTTTCATCCAGAGAACGGGAAGATCGAGTTCGGTGCGTTCATTTTCGCGGAGTTCGCGCCTATGGTGCGAGAGAACACGAAATTTTGGAACGTGAGCGGGATCGACGTGCAAGTGGGGGCGAACGGGTTCGAATTGCACGCCGGGACGCTGGAATCTTTGCTTTCCGGTGGGATTACTTTTGGCCAGGCAGAGGGCGCTTTGACCGCGCCGCCGGTGCAGGACGGCGCCAACTTTACGCTCTACAGCAGCCTGGCCGAGACGAAGAAGTTTGAGATGAAGAACAGCCTGCCCTACCTGCTCCTCTTCACGGGGAGCGCGCGGGGTTTGAACGACGACGCGCCGGTCGAATTCCGCGGGGTGCGGATCGGGACGGTGAGCGGGGTTTCGTTTAAATATTTGCCGGACGATCCCGCGCGGCGGGTGCCGGTGTTGGTGCAGATCGACCCGACGTTGATCACGAACCTGCCGACGGAAAGCACGGAGCCGGCGGAAAAGTTCATCGAGGAGGCGGTGAAGAACGGTCTCCGTGCGAGCTTGAAGACGGGCAGTCTGATCACGGGGCAAATGTATGTGGATCTCGATTTCCAAAAGGACGTGCCGCCGGCCTCGGTGGGGGAGATTGCCGGTTATCGAGTGATCCCGACCGGAGGTTCCAGCCTGGCGGAGTTGCAGGACAAGGCGGCGGCGTTGCTCGATAAACTGCAGGGGCTGCCGCTGGAAGAGACGGTGAAGAATGCCTCTGCCGCGCTCGATGCGATCAAGGCGACGGCGGAAGATTTGAACAAGACGATGAGCGGCTACGGCGAGAATGGTGCGCTTTACCAGAAATTAACCGAAACGCTGCGCCAGCTCGATGAGACGCTGCAATCGGTGCGCAGCCTGAGCGGAACGATCGAGCGGAAACCGAACTCGCTTATCTTCGGGAAGCCGGGACGAGTGAAACCTCCCAAAGGCACGCCGCGCCAGTAGAGGTATTTTTTTATGCGTCTCCAGTTTCGTCTTATCCTGTGTCTTGGCCTCTGCGCGGGGCTGACTGCGTGCGGTGGCGGGAAGGAAAAATTCTACCGCCTGAGCGCGGAAGCGGCGCCGACCGGAGGCTCTGCCGCGGGGTTGAGCGTAAGCGTGGGGCCGGTCTCGCTGCCCAGCTACATCGACAGGGCGGAGGTGGTCTTCGCGACCGGGCCTAACGAGTTTCAAGTTCCGAGCGACGCGCTGTGGGTCGGATCGCTCCAGGAGAATATCAGTCGCGCGGTGGCGGCCGATCTGGGCCGCGTGCTTGGCTCGCGAAATGTGCGCGCGGCGGAAGGCGGCGGCCGGCCGCGCTACCGGGTCGCGCTCGAGGTGCGGCAATTCCACGGGATCAGCGGGCAGGAAGCGATCCTGGAGTTGTCCTGGAGAATCCTGAACGGCGCGAGCGGGAAGACCATCTCGCGGCATAGCGGCTCTTTCCGCGAGCCGATCGTGGGGGACGGCTATGGACCGCTAGTGAAGGCGGAGAGCCGGCTGCTCGAACAGAGTGCGGTCGCGATCGGGCGTTCGTTGCGGGGTCGTTAGGCGGGGGATTTTGGTGGCGGATTCTAAGCAGGCCGGAAGCTTTTCGCGCTCAAAGCGCTCCCAGGCCACGGGTGGCCTTCATCCTTGTAGCGACGGCGCTCTGTCGCCGTGAACACGCGTGGATTGCATGGCCCGCGCCCAAACGCCGACAGAGCGGCGTCGCTACAGTCGCGGTAGATGCGGGAACGTTTCGTAAGTGAAGCCAACTGTCAGGTGACGGAACGTCGAACGCTGGATCACTCCCAACCCCCGGCACTTGTTTTGCCCTTCGCCCTCCGATACCCTGCTGCGTATGGCTAAATCTGGTCTCGGTAAAGGTCTGGGCGCTCTCATCGGGGTGCGGCCGGGGCCGACTTTGGTGGCCGCGCCCGTGTTGGATCTGATGCTGGCGACGGCGCCTGGGGAAAGAGTGCAGTTGATCGAGCTGAGCGCGATCGTGCCCAGCCCATTGCAACCGCGGAAGGAGTTTGCCCAAGAGGCGCTCGCGGAGCTGACTGCTTCGATTCGTCAGCATGGGATTATCCAGCCGCTGATCGTGCGGATGGTGGAGGGCCAGCATGAATTAATCGCGGGGGAGCGACGCTGGCGGGCGGCGCGGGAGATGGGATTGACGCAGGCGCCGGTGATCGTGCGAGAGGCGACCGATCTGGAAGTGCTGGAGCTTTCGTTGATCGAAAATCTGCAGCGCGCGGATCTAAACCCGATCGAGGAGGCGCAAGCTTACGCGCGGCTGGCGGGCGAATTCGGGATGCGGCAGGAGGACATCGCGCTCAAGGTGGGGCGGAGCCGGGCGGCGGTGGCAAATTCGATGCGGCTGCTGGATTTGCACCAACAGGTGCAGGGCTGGGTGACGCAGGGATTGCTGACGGTGGGGCACGCGAAGGTTTTACTCGGGATCAAGGCGCACGAGGAACAACTGGCGGTGGCGGAGACGATCCTGCGCCGGAGCGGGACGGTGCGGGATGCGGAGCGTTTGGTGGCGCGGCAGCTCGGGAAAGGGGCGCGGCGGAAACGCTCGACGGCGACCGCGACGGTGAGTTCGGCGTCGCTGGACGAATTGCAAGGGCGGCTGCAACAGCATCTGGGCACGCGGGTGACGCTACACCACGGCGAGAAGCGGGGCCGGATCGAGATCGAGTATTACGGTAATGAAGATTTGCAGCGGTTGCTGGGTGCGATCGGGTTGGCCGCGAGTGACAGCTAGACGGAGCGGTCGGGGAAAAAGCATGCTTCGATTTACCTGGAAGGAGGCGGCGAGGCTTGGGCTGCTCTGGACATTGGCTTTGACGGCTTGCGGCGGGAAAATGGAAAAAGCGCCCACCAAAATCTGGGAACAATTTTCAGGCGAGAAGGCGTTTTCGCAGGTGGAGAAATTGGTGGCGCTCGGACCGCGACCGCCGGGGACCGAGGCGCTCGAGAAGGCGCGGGCCCAAATTTCCAGTGAACTGGAGGCCGTGGGATGGAAGGTGACGCGGCAGACGTTTACGGAGGCGACGCCGCAGGGGCCGATGACGTTTGTGAATTTGATCGCCACCTTCGGAGACGCGAAGGCGCCGTCCTTTCTGCTCTGCTCGCATTACGATACGAAGTTTTTTGCTTCGGAAATTTTCGTGGGCGCGAATGATGGCGGCTCCAGTAATGGCGTGCTGCTGGAGATGGCGCGGGTGCTGGCGCTGGCTCCGGAGATGGCGGCGCGGGTGCAGTTGGTCTTCTTCGACGGCGAGGAGGCCTATGTCTCGTTTACGGAAACGGACGGGCTCTATGGGAGTCGCCATTTTGCGCAGCGACTGAAGGCGGAGGGGAAGGCGGCGCAGTTCAAGGGCGGGATTCTTTTCGATATGGTGGGCGATCGGGACTTGCGGATTACGCTGCCGCCGGATTCGCCGAGCGAGATGACGCTGGATATTTTCGCGGCCGCGAAGGCGCTGAATCTGCGGGAGCATTTCACTTATGCGGAGGGCGGGATTTTGGATGATCACACGCCGCTGAACGCGATCGGCATTCCGGTGATCGATCTGATCGATTTCGATTATCCTCCGTGGCATACGCCGGCCGATACGATGGATAAACTGAGCGCGGAGAGTCTGGGCGTGGTGGGGCGGGTGGCGGCTTATTATCTGGCGGAGGTGGCGTTGCGATGAGGCGGGGAATTCGTAATGGCGCGCTCCTTTTGGCCGCGGTGCTGGCCGGTGGGGGAGCGGGGGAGGCGCTTTATCGCTCGGACGGCGTGCGGAGCGCGCTGGGCCAGATGCTTGGGCGGGGCGAGTTCCTGAACGTGGCGCGCGGGCATGCCATCTACGCGCGCGATTTATTCCAGAAAGGCGACGGACGGGCGGAGACGATGTGGATTGCAAAGTCGCTGCGGGACTCGCCGCGTGGGTCGAAGATCGAGGCCGAGGCTGTGCAGCGCGAGATGGATCTGCTCCGGGCGCAGTTCGGGGACGAGAGAACCTACCTGGCAGCATTGCAGTCTTCCCAGATTTCGGAGCCGACTCTTCGCACGATGGTGGGTGATCAACTGGAGACCCAGCTTTGGATCGAGGACCGGATCGCACCGAGCTTGCAGGTGACCGAAGAGGAGCGCCGCCAGGCTTACGCGGCCGGAGGGACGCGTTTCGAATGGCCTCGACGTTTTCGCGCCAGCCACATTTTTATCGCGGCTCCGGACGGCACCCCGCCGGAGGTAATCCTGGAGAAGCGTCGTCTGGCGCAAGGGCTGGGCGTCCGCTTGCTGGCGGGCGAAAGTTTTGCGGAATTGGCCGCGGAAGCTTCGGAGGATGAGGCCACGAAATTGGCTGGGGGCGATCTGGGATTTTTCTCGGACTGGCGGATGCCGCCGGATTTCATGGCGGAGCTGGCGAAGAGGAAACCGGGTGAGGTTTCCTCGCCTTTCCAATCGCAGCTCGGTTTCCACATTGTTCGGCTGATGGAAACACGGCCTGCGCAGCCGCTTACCTTTGAGGAAGCGGACGGAGAAATCGCCTCGGAACTGGCCGGCGCGAAGCGAAAGAGTGCGGTCGCGGAACTGGTGGTGGGGGCCAGGAATCCGGCGCGGACGCGGCCAGCGCCTTGAGGTTGGGCAAGTTCAGGATTGCGTGGGCGCGGGTTTGCCGTGAATTTTCCGGGCGCCGTGGGATTATTGCGGCGAACCAATAAATGTCACGCCGCACCCAAAGAAACGTCGGAGTCATCGGGCTCGGCATCATCGGCCGACGAGTGGCGGAAAGTCTGCGGCGGCGCGGCTTTTCGGTCTTCGTTTGGAATCGGACGCCGCGACCGGTGCCGAACTTTGTCGGGTCGCCGGCGGAAATCGCGCAGTTGGCCGATTTTATCCAGATCTTCGTGGCGGATGATGGGGCGCTTCTGGAGATGGTGGAACAGTTACGGCCGGCGCTGAAAGCGCACCATGTGGTGATGGCGCATTGCACGGTGGCGCCGCACTCGATGCGGGCGGCGGCGGAGATCGTGCAACGGCGCGGGGCGCAATTTCTGGACGCCCCGTTTACCGGAAGCAAGCTGGCGGCGGAAAAGGGCGAGCTGGTTTACTACATCGGCGGGGATGACGCAGCCTTGAAGCGGGCGCGGCCGGTCCTGGAGGGAAGCAGCAAGGAGCTGATCGAGATCGGCGAAATCGGGCAGGCGACGACGATAAAAATCGCGACCAACATGGTGACGGCGGCGACGGTGCAGGTGGCGGCGGAAGCGCTCGCGCTGGTCGATAGTTCCGGGCTGGCCCCCGAGAAATTTCTGGCCGCGATGCGCGGCAATGCGACCAATTCCGCGACCTTGACGATGAAGCTGCCAAAGATGATCGCGGGCGATTTCGACCCACACTTTTCGGTCAAGCACATGCTGAAGGATATGGAGATCGCGAGCCGGCTAGCGCGTTCGTATGGGCTCTCGTTAGGCGCGACGGAGGCGGCCCGGAGCAGTTTATTGGCAGAGGTGCGGCAGAATCGGGGGGACGATGATTACACCGCGCTGGTGCGGGTGTTTTTTCCGGAGAAGCCAGGGAAGGCCGACGAGGAGGAAGAACTGGAGCATCCTACGCTAGGCCTGGATGAGGTGCCGGAGACGGCTCCGGCGGAAGCGCGGAACGGGGCGATCGAGATCGAATCGTCGGAGATGCCGGAAGGAGAAGCGGCGGAGGCGCTCATGGAAACTCCAGAGGAGGTCGCAGTAGAGGCGGAGACGCCGGTCGCGATCGTGACGGAGGACATTGTGGTCGAGACCGTGGAGGAGGGAGCAGTGGAAACGCCCGCGGAAGCGCGGGTGGAGCTGATGTTGATCGAAGATGCGGTGCCGGCCGCGCCCTCGCCGTCCTCGCTGGAAGAGCCGCCTGAGTCGCTACCGGAGGTGATTATTCTCGGCGCTCCGAGCGAAGGGGAGGAGGCTGCGTCCATTGCGCCCGCGCTTGAAGTTTCCGTGGAGAAGGAGGAGGAGACTTTGCCAAAGTTAAGCGTGGACTCGGAAGAGGAGCTGCCGGTGGTGGAAACGGAAAAGCGCGGGTTCTTCAGTCGCCTCTTCGGGAAGAAGGACGAGCGCGAAGATGATTACTAGTGCGTCTCGGTTTGAAGCTGCGGTTCCAGCTCGTGGAACCGGCTACGCTGGCCCTGGCATGATGCGCGCAAAGCAAAATCTCGTTTTCGATCTGACCGGGCGGACGAAGCTGCGGGTGACGGGCGCGGATCGGTTGCGCTATTTGAACGGACAGATCAGCAACGATCTGCGGAAGGCGACGGAGACAAAGGCGATCCAGGCTTGCGTCTTGAGCGCGAAGGGAAAGATCGACGCGGAGATTTTCATCACGGTAGAGGGCGAGGCGTTTTTGCTCGAAACGGAGGCGACGGCGGAGGCGCTGAGCGCGAGGCTGGAGCGTTATATCATCGCGGACGCAGTCGAGCTGGAGGATGTGACGGATGCGTGGGCGCTCTTCCATGTGCTCGGGGCGGAGGCGCCCGCTTTAGGGCTGGAGAAAAAGGCGCGCAGCGTGACGCGCTTTGGCGAGGACGGCGTGGATCTGTGGTTGGCGCGCGCGGTTTATGAGCAGGCCCGGCAGAAGCTGGCGGAAGTGTTTTCGATCGCGACCGAGGCGGACGCGGAGGCGTGGCGCATCGGACGCGGACTGCCACGCTGGGGCCGGGAATTGACCGACCAGATCATCCCGACGGAGGCCAACCTGGAGGCGAGTGCGATCGATTACGCGAAGGGTTGTTACATCGGGCAGGAGGTGATCTCGCGGATCAAGATGTCTGGGCAAACGAATAAGCGGCTCTGCGGTTTTGTGACGGTGGACGCGGGCGCGGCCGAGCCGGGGATGCGGCTATTCACCACGGACGAGGCCGGGAAAGAGGTGGGCTGGCTAACGAGTGTGAACCGGAGCGGTCTGCGCGGGCAGGAGATCGCGCTCGGTTTTGTGAAGCGCGGTTTTCAGACGGTTGGGACGCGCTTGCAGGCGCGCGCGGAAACGGGGGCGGAGGAGGCGCTGGTGGAAATCGCCGCGCTGCCTTTTGTTTAATCGCTCCTTGCGGTAAGTGTTCCGATGGCCTCGGTTCGTCTTCAGACTTCAACGCTCTCGCTGGAAATTCCGGATCGATCGTTCACGGTTCTCACCGGGCCGGCGGGGAGCGGGAAAACGGCTTTGCTCCGGCTGATGGCGGGTCTGGAAGAGGAGGCTGCCGACGTTTTCCTGGGCGAGAAAGGGGTGCAGACGCTCCCGCCGCGCGCGCGTGAGATGGCGATGGTGTTTTCTGAGGACGCTCTCTATCCGCAAAGGTCGTTGCGGGAGAATATCGCGTTCGGATTACAGCGACGAAGTTTTTCGAAGACGGAGACGACACGGCGGGTGGAGGACGCGGCGGCGGCGCTGGGAATCGGGGATTTGCTGGCGCGGCGACCGGAGGAGGTTTCGGCCGAACAACGGCAACGCGCCTCGATCGCGAGGGCGATCGCGCGGCAGCCAAAGGTGATCTTGTTCGATGAGCCGCTGGGGAAATTCGATGCCGCCATCCGCGCGCAGCTCCGGTCGGAGCTGCGGAAGCTGCACGAGCGGCTGGGCACGACCTTTGTCTATGCGACCGGCGATGTGTCCGAGGCGATGGCTTTGGCGGAGCGGATCGTGGTGCTTCAGGAAGGCCGGGTGGAGCAGAGCGGCTCGTTGGCGGAGGTGTACGATCGACCGGCGAATCTCTTCGTGGCTGGATTTTTCGGCGTGCCACCGATGAATTTGATTCAGGGGACGCTGAAGGCGGAACGCGAGGCCTGGCTTTTCCGCGAAGATGGGGATGGAACGGTGGAGGTGAGGCTCCCGCTCTCGGCTATGGGTGTAAACGGCGAAGTGACTGGCCGGCCAGTCGTCCTCGGGATGCGGCCGGAGGATTTGGAATTGGTGCAGGCGCCGAAAGGCCAGGAACCGGCAAACAGCTTCCCGGTTTTGATCGATTTTGTGGAGACGACGGGCGGGGAAGCGCTCCTGCATCTGGAGACGGGCGCGCACCGGATGGTGGCGCGGTGGAGTGGGCCGCGAGAGGAGAGACCGGCTGGTCGGCGGGCGCGGTTCCGAGTCGCGGCGGATCGGGTCCATCTTTTCGATCTCGACTCAACGCGCCGGATAGGAGAAGCGTAATACCTTTCCGACCTGAATCTTGCGTAATTTAGACGTTGTTTTTAGAAACGCTTTGCGGGTAATGTCAGATCGATTAGAAGGAAATCATCTGTGAACCAACAATTATTAGCCGAAATCGGCCGCACTCAGCGGCTCGAAATTCTCAATACCCTTAAGCGCACCCGCGGTCTCTCGGTCAACGAGCTCGTGGCCAAAATGAAGATGAGCTACATGGGGATCAAACAGCATTGCCTGACGCTCGAGCGCGACGGTTACCTCGATACCTGGCGCCGTCCGCAAAAGATGGGCCGCCCGGAGATGGTCTACCGGTTGACCAAGCGGACGCACGATCTTTTTCCGTGCGACAGCAATGAGATGACGCTCCAGCTCCTGAAAGCGACTGGAGAAATCTACGGGCCGAACGCGCCGGAGAAGCTGCTCTTCCACGTCTTCGAAACGAAAACAGCCGCGCTGAAGGCGAAGGCAAAGGGAGAGAGCGTGAGCGAACGCGCCAAGTGGCTGGCGAAGCAGCGGGAGTCAGAAGGCTTCATGTCGCAGGTTGTGAACGACGCGAAGGAAGGCGGTCCGCAACTTCTCGAATGTCATTCGCCGATCATGAATCTGCTCGATGAATATCCGATCATCGCGCGTTTCGAGCAGGATCTGGTGGAGGCCGTGCTCGGGGTGCCGGTGCGCCGGGAAGAGACGCGGACCTCGGGACTCTACGAGTGCGCGTTTTACTTCGCGGCGTAGGCAGGGACGGCGCGCTGCGCCGTCCGAGGGGGCGGTGGGCGCTTTTGGGCGCTTGAATTATTGCTAAGTGCCAGTGGCGCGTCCTGGTCGCCGCAGCGACGACCCTACCCTCAGAAACTTGCGCCACGACCTGCTTGCACGCGGGAAGGGCGCGCCGTTTATTGCTCCATGTTCGGCGTCACGACGCATGATGATTACCAGCCCGTCACATGGGTCGGGCGTTATCCGGTGCACGTCACCACGCTCCTCGTCGCGGTGCATTGCGTGGCGGCGATCGCGGCTGCTTTCCTGAGCGCGTTTGGCGGCGGAGGGATTCTTAACCTTCTTATCTTTGACAGCGCGCTCACGCTGCAAGGCGCTGTCTGGCAGCCGCTCACCTACGCGTTCATTCATCCGCCGTCGGGCCTGCTTTGGTTCGCGCTCGAGATGTATATGCTCTTCATGTTCGGCCGCGAGGTGGAGCGTTTCATCGGCCGGCGCGCCTTCATCACGCTCTATCTCATCCTGCTGCTCGCGCCCACTTTGCTGCTGACCGTCTGGGGCTTGACCCAACGCGTCGGGCTGGGCGGTTCCTCGGCTTTGCACTTTGGTGTCTTCGTCGCTTTCGCCACCATCTATCCGCGGGTGGAAATGTTCCTTCGCATCATGGTGAAATGGATCGCGCTCGCCTTTGGCGCCATCCTTACTTTGCAACTGTTTGCGGCCCGGGCCTGGCCGGAGTTGGTCGTGCTCTGGCTGAGCATCGGCGCGGCCTTCTTTTTCATTCGGCTGCATGGGATCGGGCCGGAATGGGAATGGTGGAGCGGGTTGAAGGAGAAGCTGCAGCCGAAGCCGAAGTTCAAGGTCGTGCCACGCGCCAGCCCGCGGCGGGTGGTGGAACCGGAAGACGTCTACGAGTCGATCGATCCGTTGCTCGATAAAATTTCCAAGTCCGGCATTAACAGCCTGACCGCGAGCGAGCGCCGCCTGCTCGACCACGCGCGGAATCAGCTCTTGAACAAGTCGAAGTGAGCCCGCCTCTGCCCGGCGGCCAGCCACCGCGGCGCATCAGCATTATCATTCCCACCTGGCGGGACGCGGAGAATCTGGCGCTGCTACTCCCGAAGCTTTCCCAGCTCCGGGGGGTGCAGGAGATCATCGTGGCGAATGCTTCGCGCGATCTGACTTCCGAGCCGCTCGCGCAACGCTGGGGCGTCACCCTGGTCAAGGTCTCGCCGCCGAACCGCGGCGCCCAGATGAACGCCGGCGCCGAGATGGCGACTGGCGAGGTGCTTCTCTTCCAACACGCCGATACCGATCTGCAGCAGGCGCACCTCGATGCCATCCTGGCCGCGACGGCTGATCCGGATATCATCGGCGGCGCGTTTTACCGGAAATTCGATGGGCGCCATCCGCGGCTGATGTGGCTGGAGCCGATCGCGCGTTTTCTGTCGCGGCACGGGGGCACGCTTTACGGAGATCAATCGGTTTTTGTGCGACGGAAGGCCTTCGTGCGGCTCGGGGGTTTTAAGAAATATCCGCTGATGGAGGACTTGGAATTTTCCCGGCGGCTGCGGGCCGACGGGCTCGTCGTGCTGCTCGATCCGCCGGTGCAATCATCCGGCCGCCACCACGCGCGGAAAGGCGCCTGGAGGATGACGGTGCGGAACGCGCTCTTCATCGTCCTCTATAAATGCGGCGCCTCGCCGGTGCGGCTGCATCGCTGGTACTATCCCGCACCCGAGCTCTCGCGGCGGGCGGCGGAGTCGGCCGCCCAAAACGCCCCTACGGTCGTGAAACCGACCGCCGGGTAAGGTCGCCGCGCCGCGGCGACCAAGGCGCGTGGGATGCGCAGAGATGCTTCGGGTACGCTAGAGCGAGTCAACACCGCCTGGACCGCGCAACGCGCGGTCCCCTACCAAGGTCACTCCAGGCGCAACGAGCCAGCCCGGAGTAGCTCCACCATCTCGCCCGCGCTGTCCGCCTCCAGGAGCGCGCGCCGCATCGGCTCATCCTTCGTTAGGCGGGCCAGAGCGCCCACGCAGACCAGATAATCGCTCACCATCCGCTGCGGCACGCCGATGACGAAGATCAGATGAGCCAGCTCGCCGTTCTCGCCAAACGGCACCCCGGCCGCGCTCCGCCCGAGCCCGAGCACGATCTCTTCCGCCAGTTCGGTGCGCGCATGCGGAAAGGCGAGGCCGTGACCCATGAAAGTGGTATGCGTTTCCTCCCGAGCCATCACCTCGGCCAGAAACTTCTCCGGTTCACGCAACGCGCCTCCCGGCGTCATGCTGGCCACGATCTCACGCAACGCCTCCGCCCGCGTCCGGGCCTGCAACTCGAGGGTGAGGTGTTTTTCTTCGAGCAGATCGGCAAGCACGAC
Source organism: Chthoniobacterales bacterium (assembly GCA_038233435.1). GTDB lineage: Bacteria > Verrucomicrobiota > Verrucomicrobiia > Chthoniobacterales > UBA10450 > JACCTI01. The sequence goes on along the minus strand of JBBSLZ010000013.1, from coordinate 1,028 downwards.
GGCCATGATGGGTTCGCCGAGGAATGATTGGATTATCCCGGCAAAGCCAGTTATCCAGTCTACGACTCCACTGTGGCAACCGAAAACACTCCGTCCGAAAGCACGACCGAACGCACGGTCTCGCTCCAGCGCAGCATTTACGATCCCGGGTACGTCAATGCGATGTCGCACTTTTACCGGGGCGAACTCGGGCGCATCATGGTCTGGCGGCAGCGGCTCGACATCACCACCAACTGGGCCATCACTTCCAGCACCGCCATCATCACGATCGCGTTTTCGAATCGCGACGTCCCGCACATCATCTTCTTTTTTAATCTCGCGATCGTCTGGGGAATGCTCTGGATCGAGGCGCGCCGTTATCGTTTCTACGATGCCTTCCGCGCGCGCGTCCGGATGCTGGAAGCGCACTTCCTGGTCCCGATGGTGCTGGAAAATCGGCAGATGCTGCAGGGCGAATGGAAAAAACTGGTCTGCGAAGATCTGATCCTGCCGCGCTTTAAAATCAGCAAGCTGGAAGCGGTTGGGCGGCGTTTGAAACGCAACTACGTTTTCATTTTCATCCTCATCATGGTGGCCTGGGTGACGAAAATATTTCTCCACGCCCCCGAGCCGATCGATAGCGTGGCGGCGTTCTATCGCAGCCTCAGCATCGGCCACATCCCGTCCTGGGTGGTGGCGCTGATCTTCGTGGGCACCTTTGCCCTCGTCATCGGGATCACGATTTATGTCGGGAAAAAGACGAGCGGCGAAATTTCAGAATTCGGCGCGCATCGTTCGCTCTGGCGGATTTAGCTTAAGTGCCCATGGAAAAAGAAGACCCCTTTGCTCACCTCTGCCGGATCGTGGCGCAACTGCGGGCCCCCGAGGGTTGCCCCTGGGATCGGGAACAGACTAACGAGTCGCTCATCCCGAAGCTGCTCGAGGAAGCCTACGAAGTGGCGGAGGCGGTCCGGACGGGCGACGACGCCAATCTGCGGGAGGAACTGGGCGATGTCCTGCTCCTCGTCGTGATGCAGGCGCAGATCGCG
>JBBSLZ010000012.1:0-26996 GCA_038233435.1 Chthoniobacterales bacterium | reverse complement strand
TTCGCCGTTCGGTATGAATGCGACTTCGCACGGTCTCACGCGACTGCAAAGCAGAGGTGAGAAATTGCCGGAAGCGGACGCGCTCTTAACTGGCGCAGAATATCGCGATCGTTATTTGCAACCTCTTGCCCGCAGTCTTCCGGACGGCGTATTGCGGGAGGCCACTGAGGTGCTGGCCATCGGGCGGTCGCGCGTGCTGAAAGGCGACCACATCGCCGAACCAACGCGCGGCGTCACGCCGTTCCGTTTGCTCGTGCGTGACGACTCGGGAGAACGCATCGTGCAGGCCGACGCTGTCCTGGATTGCAGCGGCACCTACGCGCAACCGAACGGCCTCGGCGACGGTGGGATTCCGGCACCGGGCGAACGCGCCGCGCACGCTCATATTTTCTACGGCATCCCGGATTTCGCCGGAGTCGACCGTGAGCGCTTTGCCGGTCGGCGGGTACTTGTGGTTGGCGCGGGACACTCGGGCGCCACCGCGGTGAACGGTTTGGCCGAACTGCCCGCCTCAGAAATTCACTGGCTCTTGCGACGTGAGCGAGCGTTGCCGGCCGAGGAAGTTCCGGATGACCCCCTCCCCGAGCGGGCTCGCCTTGCCGCGCGCTCGAATCAACTCACGCGCGAAAAGCAGGTCACTTTGCATCGTTCCGCCAGCGTCGAATCGATCTTGGCGACGGACGAATCCCTCCAAGTCACCATTGCCGACGCGGAGGGCGAGCGCGCGCTCACGGTGGACGAAGTCATCGTGGCGACCGGCTTCCGCCCGGATCTGAATCTCGCCCGCGAGTTACAGGTGCAAACCTGCTGGGCCACGGAAGGCACCTATCCCCTCGCCGCCTCCATGCTCGGCGAGGCGGGAGCGGATTGCCTCAAGACGCCGGCGTTTGGCGCGGAGATGTTGATGCATCCCGAGCCCGGCTACTTCACGCTCGGCATGAAGAGTTACGGCCGTGCGCCGAATTTCCTTTTACGCACCGGCTACGAACAGATCGGGACGGTGCTGAACTGGATGGAGGAACAAAAGGCGGCATGACGGAACGGATCGCAATCTTCGGCGGCGTTTATTCGAACCACCTCGCGCTGGCCGCGCTGCTCGAGGATGCGCCCCGGCGCGGGGCCTCGCAGATTTATTGCCTGGGCGATTTGGGCGCGTTCGGGCCGCATCCGGACAAGGTCTTCCCGCTTTTGCGCGAGGCGCAGATTCCCGTGGTGCAGGGAAACTACGATAACTCGGTCGGAAATAATCTGGCCGATTGCCAATGCGGCTATACGGACGCGAAAGACAACTATTTCGCGCGTCTTTCCTACGAATACACCTTTGCCAATACGGCCTCGGAAAACAAAATCTGGATGCGCGATTTGCCTAACGAGCTGCGGCTGGAGTTGAACGGAGTCCGCGTCCTCCTTTGTCACGGCTCGCCGCGGAAGACGAACGAATTTCTCTGGGAAACCACCACCTCGCAGGCGTTCCTGGAGCGGCTCTGCGAAACCCACGCCGCGGACGTAGTTGTCGGCACGCACACCGGGCTGCACTGGCATCGCGCGCTGCCCGGCGGCAAACATTTTATTAACTGCGGCGCCATCGGCCGCCCGGCCAATGACGGCCGCACCTGCGTCTGGTATGCGCTGCTCGCCGTAAATGAAAACGCAGAGGTCCAGGTGGAATTCATTCCCCTGGAATACGATCAGGAACAGCTCGCCGCGGAGATGCGCGCGGAAAATCTGCCGCAGGAATTTATCGCCACGATCGAGACCGGCTGGTGGACGACCTGCCTGGAAGTCTTGCCGATGAAAGAACGAGCGCGCGGAATTTATTAATATAGCAACCTTCGGCCCGAGGGCGGGCCGTCTCCAACAAACAAAACCATGAGCACACTAAACGCAGAAACCGCCGTGAGAGAGCGCTACGCCGCCGGGGCACAGGCCCAGGAAGCGAAACTTTGCTGTCCAGTCGATTACAACCCCGAATATCTCAAAGTCATCCCGCAGGAAGTGATCGAGCGCGACTACGGATGCGGCGACCCGAGCCAGTATCTGCGCGAAGGGGAGACCGTTCTCGATCTGGGGAGCGGGACCGGAAAAATCTGCTTCATCGCCGCGCAGGTAGTGGGCGAAGCCGGCCGCGTTATCGGCGTCGATATGACCGATGAGATGCTCAGCGTCGCCCGCACGAACGCCCCCATTGTCGCCGAGCGCATCGGCTATTCGAATGTGGAATTCCGCAAAGGCCGCATCCAGGATCTGGCGCTCGATCTCGAGAAGCTGGACGAAGAACTGAAGGCGCGCCCGATCACCGATGTGGCCTCATTCCTTCGCGCGGATGAGTTGGCCCAGGAACTCCGGGTGAAGCATCCGCTGGTAGCAAGTGAATCGGTGGACGTGGTCGTTTCGAATTGCGTCCTCAATCTTGTCGAAGCGAAAGCGAAACGACAGCTCTTCGAGGAAATCTTCCGCGTGCTGAGGATCGGCGGTCGCGCCGTCATTTCCGATATCGTGAGCGATGAAGAATCACCCGAGCATTTGCAGAACGATCCGGAGCTCTGGAGTGGCTGCATCTCCGGCGCGCTGACCGAAGACGGCTTTATCGCCGCGTTTAGCGATGCCGGCTTCTACGGCGTGCAGATTCTGAAACGTGATGAACAGCCGTGGCAAACCGTGGAAGGAATCGAGTTCCGCTCCGTCACGCTCGAAGCCTTCAAAGGCAAACAAGGTCCCTGCGTGGAACGCAACCAGGCGGTGATTTACAAAGGCCCGTTCAAAGAAGTGCTCGATGACGACAACCATCGAATGGAACGCGGCCGGCGCTACGCGGTCTGCGATAAGACCTACAATTTGTATCGCAAGGCGCCCTATCAGGCGTTCTTTGAATTTATCGAGCCACTCACCGAGATTCCGCTCGTGCAGGCGAAGCCGTTCGATTGCTCGCGCACTGCGCTCCGGCATCCGAAAGAGACGAAGGGTCAGGATTACAACGTCACGACCGAAGCCAGCGAGTGCTGCGACGGCGGGAGCTGTTGCTAATGGCGCTCCAGGATCCCAGTGAGACGGCTCAGAACGAGCCGATGCGCGCGACCCGGCCGGAGCCGCCGTTCCACGTCTCCGCCGATGTCGATATCGCCACCACGCCGATCCCGAAATGGGCCATTGGCGAATTCTTCGGGACGTTTCTGCTCGTGTTCTTCGGGTGCGGAAGCGTCTGCACCGCTGTGACCACAGGTGCGCTGGTGGGCGTTTTTCAGGTGGCGATCGTTTGGGGATTGGGAATCGCGACCGCCATTTATCTGACGGGTGCGCTGAGCAGCGCGCATCTCAATCCCGCGGTTACGATCGCGGCTGCGGCATGGTCGCGTTTCCCGAAGAAGCTCGTCCTCCCTTACATCGCAGTGCAAATCCTAGGAGCCTTCGTCGCGGCCGCCGTCCTCTATTGCATCTACAGCGGACCGCTTGCCGCCTACGAGGTGAAGATCGGGATCACGCGCGGTGCTCCCGGGAGCGAGGCGAGCGCGATGGTCTTTGGTGAATATTTCCCCAATCCAGACGGGAAAGCGCTTACCGATTCGGCCCGCGGGACCATGTCGCATCGGGCGGCCTTTGGCGCGGAAGTGATCGGCACGGCGATTTTAGTGCTCGTCATTTTCGGCGTCACCGATGAGCGGAATGCGACCCGCCCGCAGTTGCTCACTGCGGCCACGATCGGGCTCACCGTCACGATTCTCATCTCGCTCCTGGCTCCGCTGACCATGGCCTGTTTCAATCCTGCGCGGGATTTCGGACCGCGACTCTTTTCGTGCCTCGTCGGCTGGCGATCCATTCCTTTCACCGTCAACGGCATTGGCTGGCTGACAGTTTACATCATCGCTCCGATCGTCGGCGGTCTGCTCGGGGGCGCAATCTACCGGGTCTTCTTCCGCACCGGTTATCGCGCATGATCCGACAACCCGTTTGCAACGTTTTAAACATCGCCTCGCCAGTCCCGCGTCCGGCGAATCACTCGAGATTAACGGCTCGAAACCGTAAATCTCCCCCCCTGAGTTGACGCCGACCGCCGCCACCCGCCCGGCACAAGGGGCGGAGGGCCGCCGCTTTTAAGTCGACACCTTTGCGGGGCCGCAGTGTTCCGCGCAAAAGTTCTCCACCTTGGCGTGAATCCTGTCTCGCACGCGCCGCGTTTGTGCGAGACGCTCCTCGGACGTTCCAGTGAATCGCGAAGGATCGTCGAACGGCCAGTGCCAGCGCTCGGCAGCTCCGGGAAAGATCGGGCAACCCGCCGCTTCCGCCTCGCTGCAGACCGTGATCACGTGCGTGAAAAGCGTGCCGCTCTTCCAGACCTCGAAGACCGCCTGCGTCTGGTTTTGCGAAATATCGATGCCGAGTTCCTGCAGCGCTTCCACCGCGATCGGATTGATTACCCCCGGCTCCAGGCCGGCACTCTGCGCTTCAAAAACGTCGCCGCACCGTTCGTTCACAAACGCCGCCGCCATCTGGCTGCGCGCACTGTTGTGCACACAGATAAAAAGCATCTTCTTTCTCATGGTTTATCCTTCATTCGTTAGGCGCGGTTCTGCGGCGGGTGGCCGGCAATCGTGCCGCGAATAACCGCACAGAAACACCGCCGCTGGCACTCCCGCGCATAGTCCTCCAAATCTCCGTTTCATTTTTTCGCGACTTGCACGCGCGCGAAAACTTCCGCCGGCTCGCAACAGCTCGTGCGTAATTTCGCCAGCTTCTTCAGGTCCGCGCGAAAGACCGTCTCTGCTCCCGCGCAATCCTGCAGGCACTGCAAATTCTTCTTCAGTTCCGACGGCGATTTCCCCGGCAGCGCATAGACAATCCAGTTCCCGCTCCGCGTCGTCTCCACCATCCCGCGGCGGCGTAAGTAGGCGAGGTGCTTGGAAATCTTCACCTGCGGCTCGCCCAGAATTTCCTGGAAATGACAAACGCAGAGTGGCCCCTGCGTCAGTAAGTGGAGCAGCCGCAGCCGCGTCCGATCGCAGAAACATTCGTAAATCTGGACCAGATCCATGCCTTCACGCCTGGCAGCAGCCGGCCGCGGGAAGACCGGTGGCCACATCGTCCGCGCCACCGCAGCACGAAGCGCCCACCCCGATGCCGCACTTCTCCTTCGCCAGACAATCGGTGTGCTTCTCGCCCAGCTGAATTTCGATCGACTCGCCCGCGAACGCCGCGCGCGCGATCGGATACTGCGCCACCACGCAGCAGTCGTATTCTACCTCCACCTCCAGCTCATCGTGCGGCAATACCTGTTTTCCCAGCTCCAAAATTTTCGCGAACGTCCCCGCATCCAGCCGGTGCTCCAAATCATCGGCTACATAGGTCTGGAGAAGGCAGGTCTCGCTCCGCTCATGCAGCGTCCCGCCGCAATCGATGAACCGCTTCGTCACATGCCCCACCTCCGTGATGTGGAAATGGGCCGGGATCACATCCCAATCTGGCAGGATGAAATGCGGGCGCGCTTCCGGGTGTAGCGCGAGCAAAGTCTTTAATTCCTTCAGTTTCATGGCGTCATCTATATGCCTGTGAGGGAATGTCGTCAACCTCGCCGTGCAGGTTCGCGGCCGGCCCACGGAAAAACAAGAGCGCCACTCGAGGAGCGCGCCGATCTGATCTTCCCACCGCGTCCGCCTTCCGATTAAGCTCCCGGGATGAGGAATATATGCGTTCTGCTCGCGTTTGCTTTTGTCCTGGCCTCGGCGCCGCCCGTCGCCTGGTCGCAGACTCCGTCCCCCGCGCCTTCTGTCGCCCCCACGCCGAACATTCCCGCCAACGCCGATCCGGCGACCGCCACGCGCTTATGGCTGGACACGGTGCCGGCGGAAAAGAAGGCCAGCTCCGATTCGTACTTCGAAGGCGGCTACTGGCTCATCCTCTGGAATTTTCTCCTCGGCTCCGCCATCTCGCTCTTCCTCCTCACCAGTCGCATCTCGGCCAAAATGCGCGATTTTGCGGAACGCCGGACGCGTTTCAAATCTCTCCAGATTGGTATCTACGCGGCCGCCTATGTGCTCCTGACCGCGCTCCTCGCTTTTCCACTGCAGGTCTACGAAGGCTTCTTCCGCGAGCACGCCTACGGGCTCGCCACGCAAGCCTTTCCGGCCTGGTTCCGCGAGCGGATGATAGGTTTGAGCATCGGCCTAGTCGCATTCGTCCTGCTCATGGTGGTTCTCTACGCCGTCTTTCGCCGCGCGCCGCGCACTTGGTGGATTTGGGGCACCGGCGTGGTGGTCGTGTTCCTCATGGTCGGTGTGATGCTCGGGCCGGTTTACATCGAGCCGCTCTTCAACAAGTACAAACCCCTCGCCGACCCCGCGATCAGCGGCCCGATCCTGACCATGGCGCGCGCCAATCAAATACCAGTCACGCAGGTCTTCGAAGTCGACGCGTCGCGCCAATCGAATCGCGTTAGCGCGAATGTGGCCGGCTTCCTCGGCACCACCCGGATCGCCTTGAATGACAATCTGCTCAAACAATGCACCCTGCCGGAAATACGCCATGTCATGGCCCACGAGATGGGGCATTACGTGCTCAATCACCTCACGAAATTCCTGGTCAGTCTCTCGCTCATCGTGCTGATTGCGTTCGCGGTCGCCAAATGGAGTTTCGAACTTGCGGTCGCGCGCTGGGGCCGGCGCTGGCAAGTGCGCGGGATCGCAGATCCGGCCGGGCTGCCGCTGCTCGCCTTGATTTTTGGCATCATCGGCTTCCTCCTCACCCCCGTTAGCAACACCATCACCCGAGTCTCCGAAGCAGAAGCCGACGCCTTCGCCCTAAACACCGCACGCGAGCCCACCGCCGCGGCGCAGGTGGCGCTCAAGCTCGGGACCTATCGCAAACTCGACCCGACTCCGTTGGAGGAGTTTGTCTTCTTCGATCATCCCAGCGGCCGGTCCCGGATTCGCGCGGCCATGGAATGGAAAGCCGCCGAGATGCCCGCAGCCGGGAACTAATTCCGATGAAACTTCTCGCTCGTTCCGCCCTCTCCTTTCTTCTCGCCGGGACCGCGCTCGGTGCGCCCGACATCCTTTTCGTTAATGGCAATGTCCACACCGCCAACGACGCGCAACCGCACGCGGAAGCCCTCGCGGTGACCGGAGGCCGCATCACCGCCGTAGGAAGCAGCGCGGAAGTGCGTCCGCTCGCGGATGACAAGACCCGCGTGATCGACCTCGACGGTCAAACTGTGCTCCCCGGTCTAACCGACGCGCACTGCCATATCTTCGGAGTGGGCGAACGCGAGCTGACCTTGAACCTGGAAGGCACGAAAACGCGCGCCGCGTTTCTCGCGAAAGTGAAAGAGCGCGTCGCAAAAACGCCGCCTGGAAAATGGATCACCGGCCGAGGCTGGATCGAAACCTTCTGGCGGCCGCCCGAATTTCCCACTGCCGCCGAACTCGACGAAATCGCGCCGGACAACCCCGTCTTCCTGACCCGCGCCGATGGCCACGCCGCGGCCGCGAACAGCGTCGCGCTTCGCATCGCGGAGATCACGGCCGAAACCGAGAGCCCTTTTGGCGGCGAAATCTTGAAGGACAAAACGGGTGCGCCCACCGGCATGTTGGTGGACCGCGCCAAGGAACTGGTCGCGAAACACGTTCCGGCCGCCAGCATCGCCGACAAGGAAGAAGCGCTCCTGCAAGGCGCGAAGCGGAGCCTCGCTCTCGGCTGGTGCCAGGTGCAAAACCCCGGCAGCGATCTGGCCGAGATCGAGATCATGCGCCGACTTATCGACGATGGACGCGTCAAACTCCGCATCTACAACGCGGTCTCCGGCCCTGGCGAACCCGCCGATCGCTTGATCAAAGAGGGCGCAATTATCGACGCAGAGGATGCTCGATTCACGCAACGCACGATCAAGTGCTACGCCGACGGCGCCCTGGGTTCGCGCGGCGCGGCCTTGCTCGACCAATACGCCGATGCGGACACGAGCGGCTTCCTGGTCACGAAAGAGAAAGACCTGAGCCAGCTCTTCGAACGCGCGCTCCGCGCTGGGATCCAGATTCAAACCCACGCCATCGGCGACCGTGCCAACCGCCTCGTCCTCGACCTCTACGCCGCCGCCTTCAAAGCCGTTCCGTCGAAAGAACGCAAGGTCGCCGAGCCGCGTTGGCGGATTGAGCACGCGCAGGTCATCAGCGCGCCGGACATCCCGCGCTTTACGAAACTGGGCGTCATCCCCTCGATGCAGCCATCGCACGCGATCAGCGATTTATTCTTCGCGCCCGCGCGCCTTGGCCAGAAACGCCTCGCGGGTGCCTACGCATGGCAAAGTTTGCTCAAGAGCGGCGCCATCATCCCGGGCGGCTCCGATGCGCCGGTGGAGCGCGGCGAGCCGATGATCGAGTTCTACGCCGCCGTGGCGCGGAAGAGTTTGGACGGCGAATCGAAAGAAGGCTGGCACCCCGAGCAAGCCGTCACGCGCGAGCAGGCGCTCAAGATGTTCACGCTCTGGCCCGCCTACGCCGCTTTCGAAGAGAAAGAGAAAGGCACCCTCGAAGTCGGCAAACGCGCCGATCTCACCATTCTCTCCGCCGATATCATGAAAATCCCGGAGCCGGAAATTCTGCAAACCCGCTGCCTCATGACCGTAATCGCTGGCGAGATCGTCTTCGATTCTGAGCGTCGTTAGGCGAACAAGGAGCCTCAGCCTTCCGCTCTTACGAAGCGAGCCAGCTGCTGCCGCAGGTCAGCATCCGCGGAGGCGTCGTCGTCGTGTCCCCATACCGCCACCTCCAGCGTCTGCGCGCCGCGATCTCGCCGACCGGACCAGACCCGCTTGAGCCGGCCTTGCAGCGTCCAGTCTTCCTCGATCATCTCCTGCGTGTCGCGGAAGACAGTCCCATCCCAGTAACAATAATAGACGTGCAACGCCGTTGCCCCGTCCCGGAATCGGTAGGCGCGCGTGGGCAGAGTAACCCCATTGATACGCAGGAGCTGTGAGCGCACCCCGCCCTCGGCCACAAACCCGCTCGCCGGCAGACAAATTTCCGGCCGGTGAATCTTGACCGACAAAGCGGCCGTCTGGCCGGGTAGCCACTTGAAGAAAAACAAATTCCAGCGTTTCCCCGTCTCATCCTCCCAGGCGACGGCGCGGCCTTCGTTATGATGCAACAGGTCGCTGGCAGCCTTCGGAATCGGAATCTCCTGGAAGCGATCGCTCTGCGGCCACTCAATCGCCCACGGCGGCGCAGTCGCGACCGCCTTGGCGCGAGTTTGATACCAAAGCTCGCTGCCTCCTTCCACCGCGCCCACCCACACTATGAGAGCGATGAAAACGGAAATCGGGAAACGCAACCCCCGCCCCGCCACCGTCCCTAGACTTGAAGGAGCGCCGCGGCTCTCCATCCAAAGACACACCCCCCACAAACCGGCCAGACAACTCAGGAGCACGACCCAGCCGGCCGAATCGTGCCAGCGATCGATCGCTTCGATTCCATCCCGCTGCGCGACCCAGGCTAGGAAAAAGGTGCGGGCGATGTTGCACAGGAAAGCGAGCACCGCGCCGATTGCGACCAGCGCGACGCGCCGCCACGCAGAAAGGAGATAGAATTCGCCCAGGACGAGCGAAAGCATGAAGGTCGATTGCAGAGAGCGGATGCCGGAACACGCGTCCTCGACGCCGAGCATCCCATTGGCCAGTTCAATCACGCTGCCGTGCCGGACCGCCGCCACACCACTGAGGTTGAGAAGGTCGAGATTCACCTTCGCCACCGTTTCCATCAAGCCATGCACGATGGCTTGCTCGAACTGGGTCGGCCACGGGATCGCGACCAGACAAAACAACACCGGGAAAGCGAAATAGCGCATCCAGCGCACCCCTCCGGCCGCCCAGAAAAGAAAGAGCGCCGCCGCCACCAAGCTAAAGCCAACGCCCCAACTGATCAGCCGCCAGTCTGGATTTGCCTTCGCGACTACGCGGAGCGGCAATAAAAGAAACGCGCTGGCGGCCACCGCCGCGATGGCAAGACTGCGCGCCGGCGGCGCGATCGGCTCGGGCCTTTGGGACCAACGACCCCAGAAAGAATAGGCTGCCAAAAACGGCACGAACCAGCCGTAGTTGTAGGAAGGATTCAGCGACCAATCCAGGTGCATCTGCAGCGCAAATACGCCCGCCAGGCTGATCAGGACCGATACCATGCCGATGGCCGCCCCGCGGGACGGTGGCCGGATTTCGATCGCGTCTGGGGCGGTGACGGTGGCGGGTTGTGAAGTCAAACTGCCTTCAATCTAGCAATTCATACGCCTCGCGGCCAGCCTGGCGCGAAACCGCGGGCGGCATTCGATATCGCTCTCGTCGCCGGTCTCGTTGGGACCGATGCAAAGAAACCGCAGCGCTAGCGGGCGGTGTCCTCAGGACGTGGAGCCTAGGGGGTTCGAACCCCTGACCCCCGCAATGCCATTGCGGTGCTCTACCAACTGAGCTAAGACCCCGTCGAGAACGTGAATTTTCGATGCCCGACCCGCGTTTTGCAAATCCGAAGTTAGGTGGCGATCGAGAGAGAGGGTGCATGATCCTTCGGCCCGTGGGCGGGCCGGCTCCATTTGGAGTCGGCGCGCCCTCGCGCCGAAGGCTGCATTTCCTATTTCCCCCAATATTATCGGACGGCGGGCACGCAGGCCACGATCGAAATGCCGAAACGTTCCGCCGCCGCGATCAATTCCAGCTTCTCCAGCAGGAGCGTGCGGCCTGCCTCCACCGCGAGGACGCGGATCTTCGCATCCGCCGCCACCTCGATCGTAGCCGCACCGATCACCGGCACATCGAAACGCATATCTTGATTCGGCTTGGAGACTTTCACCATCACGGCGCCTTTCCGCCCCAGCGCTCCGCCGCGCTTCATCGCCTCATTCGTGCCCTCAAATGCTTCCACCGCCAGCACGGTCCCGTTTTTCACCACCACCGTTTGGCCTACATCCAGCCGGCTCATCTCCCCCGCGATCTCGAAACCGTAGTCCACGTCCGCTCTCTCGCGGCTGCGTAAAGGACGACCTGCGACGAGGCCTTCCGCCGCCAGCAAATCTTCAAGAAAGGTGAAAGCCGGGAGAAGCTCCACGCCCACTTGCGCGAGTTCATCTGCAATTGCGCCGAAGAGGCTCTCCGCGTTCCGTTTTTTCACGCGCGCCAAAACCAGCAGCGCTTTCCAATCGGGCCGGAGATCGAAAAGATTCTTCGGCGCGATCTGACCAGCCATGATGGCGTGACTGACTTTTTGCTCTCGGAAAAAATTCAAAAGCCGTCCGAGCTGCCCCACCCGCAGCCAGTCAATCGTATCGACCGCCTCCGCGAGTCCCACGCGGGTTTCTCCAGTGAAGGCCGCCGCGACCAAAGTCTTCACGCCCGCTTTGCGAGCCGCCTGCGCGAGCAGAAAAGGATAAGCGCCGTTCCCGGCAATAATCCCGAGCGTTTCCGGCGTGGCCACGATGGGTGAGTCGCGCAACCGCGCGCGAGATTAAGAATGACGGCGTCGTTTCACGTGCAGTTGCGCGAGCGCTTTCTGCAAGGTGGCCTGAATCGCGGCCACTTCCTCCGCGCCGTGATCTTCTTTCATCGCCGCCTGCGCGCGCGCCACGGCAGCTTCGGCCGCGCTTTCATCGATGGTGGAAGCTTCCAACGCCAGGTCCGTCAAGACCGAGACCGCGTCCGCTTTCACTTCCACGAAACCTTCGCCGACCGCTAGAAATGTTTCCTTGCCGCCCTTCAGCACGCGTAACTCGCCCGGCTTCAGGGTCGTGAGCAACGGAACGTGATTTGGGTAAACACCCAGCTCGCCCTCGGCACCGGTCAAGGTGACCATCTCGACGTCCTCGGAATAGGCCGTGGCTTCGGGAGTGACGATTTCAAGTCTGAGCGTGGCGGCCATTAGGCTTCCTTAATCATATCGATGCCGCCCTTCATGTAGAAGTTCGATTCCGGAACGTCATCATGTTTGCCATCGAGGATTTCTTTGAAGCCGCGGATCGTCTCCGGGATCGTGACGTATTCGCCCTTCGTGCCGGTGAAGACTTCGGCGACCGCGAACGGTTGGCTGAGGAACTTTTGGATCTTACGCGCTCGCAAGACCGAGAGTTTGTCGTCGGGACTGAGTTCGTCCATGCCGAGAATCGCGATGATGTCCTGCAAATCGCGATACCGCTGCAGCACCTTCTGCACGCCACGCGCGACCGCGTAATGCTCTTCGCCCACGATTTCCGGTGCGAGCGATTTCGAGGTGGAAGCCAGCGGATCGACCGCCGGGTAAATGCCGAGCTCGGCGATGGAACGCTCCAGCACGATGGTGGAATCCAAGTGCGCGAAGGTGTTTGCGGGGGCCGGATCGGTTAGATCGTCTGCCGGCACGTAGACCGCCTGCACGGAAGTGATCGAGCCTTTTTTCGTGGAGGTGATGCGCTCTTGCAGATCGCCCATCTCCGCCGCGAGCGTCGGCTGATAACCGACCGCCGACGGCGTGCGGCCGAGGAGCGCCGATACTTCCGAGCCCGCTTGCGAGAACCGAAAGATGTTGTCGATGAACAGGAGCACGTCTTGGTTTTTCTCGTCGCGGAAGTATTCCGTCATCGCGAGCGCAGAGAGCGCCACGCGCAGACGCGCTCCGGGAGGCTCGTTCATCTGGCCATACACCAGCGCCACTTTCGATTTGCTCAAGTCCTCTTGATTGATGACGCCCGCTTCGCTCATCTCCGTGTAGAGATCGTTACCTTCGCGCGTCCGCTCGCCCACACCGGCGAAGACGGAGAAACCGCCGTGGCCTTTCGCGATGTTATTAATCAGCTCAAGGATAACGACCGTCTTGCCGACGCCCGCGCCGCCGAACGCGCCGACTTTGCCGCCCTTCGTAAACGGACAAATCAGATCGATGACCTTGATCCCCGTCTCGAGAATGGTCGCACCCGTGTCCTGATCGGTCAGCTCCGGCGCTTTGCGGTGAATCGGGTAGCGCTTCGTAAAGGAAACCGGTCCACGGCCGTCCACCGGATCGCCCGTGACGTTGAAAACGCGCCCAAGCGTCCCCTCGCCCACCGGCACCGAGATCGGTCCGCCCATGTCGTTCACCGACATCCCGCGCTTCAAGCCTTCGGTCGAAGACATCGCGATCGCACGCACCCAGTTTTCACCCAGATGCTGCTGCACTTCCAGCGTCAGCTTGGTCGGTGTGCCATTGACCTCGTATTCGAGCTCAAGCGCGTTGTAGATGCGCGGCAACTCTTTGGTGCTCGCGAATTCCACGTCCACGACGGGTCCGATGACTTGAACGATTTTTCCTTTATTCATAAAATGTAATTAGCTGCCGACCGCCATTTGCGCGGTCGAGATTTCGAGCAGCTCGGTCGTGATGCTGGCCTGGCGCATCTTGTTATACTCGAGCGTCAGATCCTTAATGAACTGCTTCGCGTTATCGGTCGCGCTCTTCATCGCCACCATCCGCGCGCTGTGCTCCGAGGCGCGGGCATCGAGGATCATTTGGAAAACTTGATACTGTAGATAGTACGGGAGCATGACGTCGAGGACGCCTTCCGCGGAAGGCTCAAACAAATAGCCGCCCATCGGATCCCTTCCGGTCGCGGCGGCAGCGCCATCGCCTTCCGCCTGCGCCACTTCAAAGTTCGTGATCGGCAGAAGCGTCCGCACGGTCGGCTTCTGAGTGATCGTGTTCACGAAGTGCGTGTAGAGGACGGAGACGCGGTCCACCTCGCCACTGAGAAATTTATCGGTCGCGAATTGCGCGATCACCTTCGTCTCCGGAAAGGAGGGCGCGTCTTTCAATTCGAAGTCCGCCAGAATCTCCCGCCGGGTCCGCGAAAGAAAAACGCGCGCCTTCCGACCGACCACCAGGTAAACCGTCTTCTCCGCGTCGAAGTTGGCCGCTTCACGAAAGAGGTTGGTATTCAATGCGCCGGCCAGGCCCTTGTCGGTGCTGATCACAATGACCAGCTCCTTCTTCACCTCACGCACATGCAGGAGCGGATGCATTTTCGGATCGGTCCGCTCTTGCAGCGAGACGAGGACGCGATTCATCAGGCTGGCATACGGACGGCCCGCGAGCGCGTGCTGCTGCGCTTTGCGCATCTTCGAAGCCGCCACCATCTGCATCGCCTTGGTGATCTGCGCGGTGTTGCGGATCGATTTAATCCGGCGCCGGATGTCTTGGGTATTGGCCATGGATCAGATTTTTTTCTTCGCGCGATAAGGCGGCGCTGTTTCACGGACGTGGAAACCGATCTCGCGTTTTTTCGCCGGAAGCGGCGCCAAAAGCTGGCGGATCGCAGCGAAAAGCTGTGCGATTTGGGCGTCGTGACCGTCCATCCGGATCTCCAACTCAGCGAATTTGGTCGCCAAAGCACTGTTCGCCAGAATCAGCTCGCGGAGCCGAATGAAAGCGCGCACGACCCGAAGGCTGGCCTCGATCGCGACCTCAGAATTGAGCACACTGGCCAGCATGACGGCTCCGTGCTCGGTAAAGACCCAGGGTAACTTGCGCCGTCCACCGTGCGAACTTGATATCGCAGTTTGCGATATCAAGTGCGCGAACTCCTTCGGCGTAAGCTGGTACGCGAAGTCAGCCGGAAAACGCTTCCGGTTGCGACGCACCTGCTCATTCAGTCGCATCGTGCTCGTCCCGTAAATTTTCGCCAAATCCGCATCGAGCATGACCCGCTGACCACGAATAAGATGAATCGCGTTCTCGACCTTAGCGAGAGTCTCGTCAGAAGGCATGGACGGTTCGAATTCGCACAACGAAATCATTGCCAAGTGGATTTGAACTCGTCCAAGGCGCCGGCCAGTTGCGTCTCGATGTCTTTATCGATCGCCTTCTTCTCTAGGATCAAATTGAGAATCGCTTCCTTCCGCGTGCGGAGGTGGTCCTGCAGCTTGACCTGGAAATCCTTGATCTTCTCCACCGGCACGGAGTCGAGGTAACCGTTTTGCATCGCCCAAAGAATCGCGACCTGTTCCTCGACCGGAATTGGATTGTATTGCGTCTGTTTGAAGAGCTCGACGATGCGTGCGCCGCGATCGAGACGCGCCTTCGTGCCCGCGTCGAGATCGGAACCGAATTGCGCGAAGGCGGCCAGCTCGCGGAACTGTGCGAGGTCGAGTTTGATCTTACCGGCGACTTGTTTAATCGCCTTGATCTGCGCCGCGGAACCGACGCGGCTGACGGAAAGGCCGACCGAAATGGCCGGGCGCACACCTTGATAGAACAAGTCGGTTTCCAGATAAATCTGACCGTCGGTGATCGAGATGACGTTGGTAGGAATGTAGGCTGATACGTCGCCCGCCTGCGTCTCGATGATCGGCAGCGCGGTTAACGAGCCACCGCCCGCCTCCTCCGTGACGCGCGCGCTCCGCTCGAGCAACCGCGAGTGCAAATAGAAGACATCGCCAGGATACGCTTCGCGACCCGAGGGCCGCTTCAGCACCAGCGAGACCTGACGATACGCGACCGCGTGCTTCGAGAGATCATCATAAACGATCAGCGCATCCATCCCGTTATCCATGAACCATTCGCCAATCGCCGCCCCGGCAAACGGCGCTAAATACTGGTTCGCAGCTGTATCGGACGCCGGCGCGGAAACGATCGTCGTATAAGGCATGGCGCCGTTCGCTTCCAACACCGTGAGCGCGCGCGCGACGTTCGAGTTCTTCTGGCCGATCGCGACGTAGATGCAATAGAGCGGCCGGAAATCCTTCAACTTGCCCTCTTCGCCCGCCTTGTTCAGGCGTGCCTGGCTGATGATGGTATCGATCGCCACCGTCGATTTGCCGGTGGCGCGATCGCCGATGATCAACTCGCGCTGACCGCGGCCGATCGGAATCATCGCGTCAATCGCCATGATGCCGGTCTGCACCGGCTGGTTGACGCTTTTCCGCTTGATCACGCCGGGCGCGATTTTTTCCAAAGGATAAGACGCTTCCGCTTTGATCGGCCCCTTGCCATCGAGCGGCTCGCCGATCGTATTGACGACGCGACCGAGGAGCGCTTTGCCCACGGGCACCTGTAGCAGTCTGCCCGTCGTTTTGACTTCGTCGCCTTCCATCACCTTGGTCGTGTCGCCGAGGATGATGGCGCCGACTTCGGTTTCCTCGAGGTTGAGCGCGAGACCGAAGACTCCGCCCGAGAATTCGATCATCTCGTTCAACATCACGTCGCTCAAGCCTTCGATGCGCGCCACGCCGTCGCCCGTCTCGCGCACGACGCCGACGTTGCTTTTACTGGTCGAGGTTTTCAGGCCCGCGATCTGCGTTTCGATCTCTTCAAGGATGGTGCTCATAAGGTGGCGTAGGCGTCTCGCCTGCGATTTTGGTTGTTAAAGTTGTTGCTGCAGCCGCTGGAGCCGGTTCCGCACGCTGCTGTCCCAGACATCGCTCCCGACGCGGATGCGCATCCCGCCGAGCAGCTCGGGGTTGACCACAAACTGGAGGGCGAGATCGACTCCGTATTTGCGAAGCAGATTTTGGGTCAACTGCGCCGCCGCTTCCGGCGCGAGCTCGCTCGCGGTCTCGATCGTGGCGCTCCGCTTCTCGACTTCGAGGCGGAGGAGACGCTTGTAGGCATCGAGCGCTTTGATGTAATTGCGCGGCTTCTTTTCGATCAACTGCTTCACCAACTGGCTCACGCGGCCGCCGTCGAGCTGCCCATCTTTAAAGCTGGACCGCAGGAGCTGACGCGAAAGCTGACGGGTTTCCTTGTTGATCTTCATGCGTTAGAACTAGGAGGCCAGTTGGCGGGTGGCTTCTTCCTGGAGGCGACGCTGGTCGTCCGTGTTCAGCACTTTGCCCGTCACCTTCGCGGTCGTGTCGACCACCAGACGCCCAAGTTCGCGCTTCAATTCCAGCATCGTCCGCTCGTGCTCGATCGCGCTCGCTTCGCGCGCTTTCGCCACGATCTGCTCCGCCGCGACGACCGCTTCCTGCTGCTTCCGCTCGGCCACGTGTCCAGCGCTTTCGCGCGCTTCGTCGATCATTTTTTGCGCCTGCGCGTTCGCCTTGGCTAGGATCTCAGCGTAGCGCTGCTCGGCTTCCGCCAGCTGCGTTTTGATCTTCTCGGCGTTGAGCAAGCCCTCGGCGATGCGTTGCCGCCGTTCTTCCAGCACCTTCAGGATCGGCTTGTATGCGAAGTAGCGCAGGAGCAAGGCGACGATGACAAAGCTAACCACTTGGGAGAGGAAAATCTTCAGGTCGAAGCCAAAGGTTTCCCCCGTGGAACGGGCGATATCCAACAGGCCACCGGCTTGAGCGAGGAAAAGGTTCATCGTTCTTAAATGCGATAACGCGCCAGCGGCGCTTACTTCACCAGGAAGAGCGCGTAGAACACGATCGCTTCCGCGAACGCGATCGCTAAAATCGCCTGGACGAGGATCGGAGTCGCGGCACCAGGGTTCCGGCCCACCGCGGAGGCGGCGCCCATGCCGATAAGGCCGACGCCAACAGCGGCGCCGAGAGCTGCGAGACCGACGTGAATGCTGCCGGTCATTTCTGCGAGGAATGGTAGTATCATATTATTAGGTTGGTTTGTTTCATCGAACGATCTCCGCGGGAACCACGGTCCGATCGTCGAAAGTGTTTAATGGTGCGCGCCCTCCGGAGAGTCGTGCTGCGTGATCAGAAGGGTGAAGACCGCGGTCAAGAGCATGAAGACGAGCGCCTGCACGACGCCGACGAGCAGTTCCATGAAGTAGAACGGAATCGGGATGAGCCAGGAGAGCGAAGGCACGATGTGGCTCATCGATTCCAGCATGATCTCGCCCGCGTAAACGTTCCCGAATAGCCGGAAGCTCAGCGAAACCGGCCGGAACAAAATCGAGACCACCTCGAGCCAGCCCACGATGAAGAAGATCACGATCATCAGGACCTTCAAAATGCCGGAGGTTTTCCCTTTTGGTCCGAAAAGGTGCAGGATAACGCCGCCGAAGCCGTTCGCCTGCAGGGCCCAGATAATCCAGCAAACGAAAAATACGCAGGCCATCGCGAAAGTGAGATTCAGGTCTGCGTTCGCGCCCCGCAGCAGCGGACGATCCACCTGGAAGCTGCCATTCGCAGTATAATGCCCCCAACCGATCGTGCCCACCCCGGGCACCAGACCGAACCAATTCAGGAAAAGGATGAAGATGAAAATGGTGGCAAAAAACCAAAACGTTTTCTTGACCAACTCCGAGCCGATCATCCCTTCGAGAAAATTGTAAAGACTCTCCACCATCCACTCCCAAAAATTCTGGAGTCCGGTCGGCACCGGCTTGATCTTCCGCGTCGCTAACTGCGCGAAAAAGATGATCAGCGCCGCCACCCCCCACATCACCACCATCGAGTTCGTAATCGCAAACTGACCGATCTGGAAAATCGGCGTCGCCTTAAGGGGCAGCGTGTGCTCTTCCCCCTCAGCGTGCACTTCTCCGGCGTGGCCAGTCGACGCGGCGGCCGCCGGCACCCTGGCGGGCGTCGCTTCCTGCGCCTGCAGGGAGACGGAAAAGAAAGTCAGCGAAGCGATCAGCAACGTCAGGGTCAATGAAAAACGTGAAGGCATGCAGCTCGGGATTTGGCAAGCGACGGCCCGATGCTCTTCGCAGGTGCAATGACCGCAAAGGCCACGCAATCAACGCAAGGGGGCGCCGCGCGCTTACCAAAGCCTGTTTTGTCAGATTGACAAGAGACTTTGCCACCTTTTTTCCGCCCATCCGTAGAGCCCAAAAAGAGCGCTGCGCATGCCTTACTCCCTCGGATCGTCGGAATCCCTTTCGATCTGTCGGACACGATGCTCGGCGAACGGCACCCCCGATCGGCAATGTCGTTTCCTCTTGTAGCGGCGGCGCTCTGTCGCCGCGCAGACGGCGAAGAACCTCCCCGTAGCTCTTCGGCCCACTGCCACCCTCACGTGGGTTCTGAGCACCAGGCGTCCTCAAGACTCGCGCCCATCCGCTCCGTCAGTGAGATCCCTCGGCCGTCTTCGCAGCTCGGGATGACAAGTGAAGCGCTCCATCTTACTCTCCCCGTCATGGAGAAGCGCCGGCTGGGGAAGACAGAGATGCACGTATCCGTCCTCGGCTTTGGCGGCGCTGAGATCGGCTACGAGGGCGCCGCCGCCGCGACCGTCGAGAAACTTCTCAACAGCGCGCTCGACGCCGGTCTCAATGTGGTCGACACCGCCGAATGTTACGAAGCGAGCGAAGAGCTAATCGGCCAGGCCGTCAGCCACCGTCGCGCCGAGTTCCACCTCTTCACCAAGGTCGGCCATCCGCGCGGCGTCGGGAGCGAAGATTGGTCGCCCGCTTCCATCCTTGAGAGCATCGAACGCAGTCTACGCCGCCTCCAGACGGACCACCTCGATCTCGTGCAACTGCACGGTCCTTCCGAAGCCGTCCTGAAAAAAGGCGATGTCATCACCGCGCTCCAGACCGCCCGCGAGCGCGGGCACACCCGTTACATCGGCTACAGCGGCGATAGCACCGCGGCCCGATATGCGGTCGAATCCGGCGCCTTCGATACCTTGCAAACTTCTCTCAATATCGCCGACCAGGAGCCGATCGAACTCACCATCCCTTTGGCGCACGGGAAGGACATGGGCGTGATCGCAAAACGCCCCATCGCCAACGCCGCCTGGAAATCCAGTCACAAGCCGATCGATTCTTACCAGCACCCCTATTGGGATCGCCTGAAAAAATTGCACTACGATTTCATCCGCAGCCGACCGCTGGAGGAATCGATCGCGCACGCCCTTCGTTTCACCTTGAGCGTGCCGGGTGTCCACACCGCAATCGTCGGCACGAGCAAGCCGGAGCGCTGGCCGGAGAACGCCAAAATGCTTCAGGCCAGCCGCACCCTGAGCCAGGCAGAGTTCGCGCGCATTCGCGAGCGCTGGGACGACATCGCGCCGCGCACCTGGATCGGACAAACATGAAACAACGCAAACTAGGACGCGGTGGCCCGCTCGTCTCCGCTTTGGGTCTCGGCTGCATGGGCATGTCCGATGTCTATGGCGGCCGCGACGAAACGGAGTCCATCGCCACGCTCGAACGCGCGCTCGATCTCGGTCTCACCTTCTTCGACACTGCCGACGTTTACGGTCCGCATACGAACGAAGAACTGGTCGGTCGCGCGATCAAACCACACCGCGAACGCATCGTCCTGGCCACGAAGTTTGGCCTCATCCGCGATCCCGATGCGCCGCGGTTTAACGAGGTGAACGGGAAACCGGAATATGTCGCGCGCGCTTGCGAGGCGAGCTTGCGCCGGCTCGGGGTCAGCGTGATCGATCTCTACTATTTGCACCGGGTCGACCCCGCCACGCCGATCGAAGAGACGGTCGGCGCGATGGCGGAACTGGTGCGAGCCGGGAAGGTCCGTTACCTCGGCTTATCCGAAGCCAGCGCGGCCACCATTCGCCGCGCACACGCGGTCCATCCGATCACGGCCGTGCAATCCGAGTATTCGCTCTGGACGCGCGATCCCGAGGACGGCGTGCTCGACACCTGCCGGGAGTTGGGCATCGGGTTCGTGCCTTTCAGTCCGCTCGGCCGCGGCTTTCTCACCGGACAGATCAAACGCTACGAAGATCTGGAAGAGGGCGATTACCGGCGTTCCTCTCCCCGTTTCCAAGGCGAAAACTTCCAACGGAACCTCGAACTGGTCGGACGCGTGGGCGAGATTGCGCGCGAGAAAAAATGTTCGCCCGCCCAACTCGCGCTCGCCTGGGTGCTGGCGCAGGGCGAAGACATCGTCCCCATCCCCGGCACAAAACGCCGCCGCTATCTGCAGGAGAACCTTGGCGCGCTGGAAGTTCACCTAACGAGTGACGACCTGGCGCGGATCGATGAGGTCGCTCCGCGGAGCGCATTTGCCGGCCCGCGTTATTCCGAAGCGATGCTTCAGATGGTGAACCGCTAGGCTGCGCCCGCGCGCAACCTAGCGGTTTCCAGGCTTCTTCTTACCGGCCTGTGCCACGGCGCCGTGCCGCCCAGCGCGCTGTCATTGATTCCGAGAGGCGCGTCCGTCCGGCCGCAGTCAAACCGCTCCGGCGCTTCCGGGATTTCGGAGCGCTCGCGGCCGCACCGGAATCCTCAGCCTGGGCGCCGCCGCCCTTGCCCTGCCTCGCCCAGCGCGCCCGCGCCGCCGCCGAGAGCTTGGCTCGCGTCGCCGCCGACATGGTGCGACGCCCGCCGCGGCCGCGTCCGGGCCCGCGAGGAGCGGCGGCAGTTGATTCTGAGGTTGATGTTGTTGTTGATGATGATGCCTGTCCGCCACCGCCGAACAAGGCGCCGAGTTTCTTCTCCAGCACCTGAATCTGTTCACGCAATGAGACAGCCTCTTTTAAGTTTTCCATCGATAGGTCCATGCCACTTACTAGCTTAGGAGTCTCTAAGTGCAACTAACACTTAGTCTGGTAGAATCGCGGCCGGAAAAGATTTTTTCGGGCGGGCCAGTAAGTTACGCTATAGTGCCCGGCGCCCAGCGGGCAGTTAGCTCAGCGGTAGAGCGGCTCGTTTACACCGAGTTGGTCGGGGGTTCGATTCCCTCACTGCCCATTCCCTCTCGATTCCGCTTTCGACCGCAAGCCTGGGGACGAATGGGAAGAAAATCCGAAAGCCAACGAGCTTGAGGACGAGGCGGGCGAGACGCGCTACCTTGGCTCCATGGACGCGGGAGATTCGCTTTTAACCGAGAGCCTGGAGGTGCGCAGCTATTTCGTGCGGGAGCGCAACGCCCTCCTCACCCGGGCGGATTTTGGCGCGCTCTATGTCGATTATTACCTGCACCAGGGGCAATACGGCTATCATCATGCGCCCGGGCACGATGGGATGCTGAAAGAGGCGCTCGCCGCGCTCACTTTGCACTGCGCCTCGCGCCCTTGGAATGAAGCATGGGCCTGGACGATCCACTTCCAGGAGCCGCTCTTGAATCTCTTCGTCGCGGGCGATAACCGGCGCGGGCAGATCGTGGGTCAGATTTTTACCGAGAACGTGAAGGATGATGGCCGGAATCTTTTTTGCGCCGATCTGGTCCGGGAACGGGCGGATTCCCGGCGCAGCACGATCGAATTCGCGGCCACCGAGCCGTTCACGATCGTGGAGGAATACTACCAGCGCAGCGAGCAACGGCCGGCGCGTTATTTCCGCCATGGCCCGGAGGATTTTGTCATGATCTCGGCGCAACCCGGTTGTGATCTGGACTGGCTGCGATCGTTAACCGATGGCCGGGTCCGCGGCATCGATGAAACCGAGACGCTCAGCTTGCTGGAGAAGCGTTCCTACCGCTGGGGGTGCGGCTGTTCGCAGGCTCGCATGTTCACGATCCTCGCTCCCATGATGCGGACCGATCCGGCCGACCTCTTCGGTGCGGACGACCTGATTCGGATCAGTTGCCCCCGCTGCGGCGCGCTGCATCTCATCACCCGCGAGGCGATGGAGGCCTACGTCGCGGAACGGGGCGTGCAGAGCGCTTGAGCCCCCAGCCATTTTTTCGGCACCGGAGCACTCGATGAAATACGACGTTTACCTGAACGGTGCCCCGCGCGGTCCCTTCTCCGAGGAGCGGGTGCAGTCATTTCTCGATGCTGGATTGCTTCTGCCCACGGATCTCGCCAGTGACCATGCGCAGAGCGACTGGAAAGCGCTGGCTGCGTGCGCGCGCTTCCATACCGGAACCACCGCAGTGCCGCTGGCATCCTCCCCGCCGCCTCCCGCGCCGCCGCCCATCCTCCCTCCGCCAGTGGCGCTGGGGCCCTACGCGCGCAGCACCCTCTCGCCTAACGAGACTCCCTGCTACCAGACCTCGCTCCATTGGTTCATCTTCGCGCGCTTCGGTCTCGCTGGCGTGGTTCTCTTTATCTGCGCGGCGGTTCCCTTTGCGATCGCAGTCCAGGCATTGACGGGGTCGGAGTTGGGCTGGTTTGTCTTGCCGCTCCCGGCGTTTCTGCTCGTGCCGCCCACGGTCGCCTTCGCCAGTAGCGAGATCGTGCTCACCGATCGTCGCGTCCTGATCAAGACCGGCGTCATCCGTCGGAAGACGGCCGAGGTCTTTCTCTCGAAAGTCGAATCGATCACGATCGAGCAGGGTTTCCTCGGTCGGATGTTCGACTTCGGGACGGTACGAATTCGTGGCACCGGCGGCTTCGAGGAGCGCTTCGAGTCGATCGCGCACCCGCTCGTGTTCCGGAACTGGGTCCAACGTTTACAAGGCGGCGAAGGAATGGCAGCGACGATGGGCGGGAGCGTCTCCCGCGTTCCATCTACCGTGCGGAACTCATAGGCGGCCAGTCCGGGCCAGGCTCCAAGAGCGGCGCGATCCCAACCTCCCAGCCGCGCTGCCGCTTCGTAAATGGACTGGACGAACGCCAGCAGTTTCTGATCCGGTTGCGCCGCCCTTCGCACTGCCTCATACGGCAGGACGAATTCCTTTAGAGTGGCGTCCCACCGAGCCTTTGCGGGCGCAATGGTAGCTTCCGCGAAGCCCGCCGGTGTCGGATAGGCATACGCGTAGAAAATCGCCTCTGGCATCGTGGCACTGCCTCTCTCCGAGCGGATTGCTCGCTCCACACCGTCAGTCCGTGGTTCCTTTAACGAGTCATCGCAGAAGTCGAATTCGATCGCAAAACATCCGCGGGAATGGGCGATCGGCGAAGTCGTCAAAAAGCGCCACATGCCAAGAGCGCGCCGCCCGCAGGTCCGTTCAGAATAGGCATGGACGACTTCTATCCGAAAGCAGGGAGGGCCACGTTTCCTCTGCCGACGGGTCGGGTGGCCTGCAAACCGCAGAGACTCTCCGCATCTGGACGCAGATCGTGAATAAGGCGCGCCTGGCGCCTATGCCGTGGTGCTGTCGTCTCTAGGGCCCCTGGGGGCTTGATTCTTGCTCGTAGGAGGAGACATGAACACCTCTCTGCAAAAGCGGGCCACCAGCGCTAGCCCCGGAGACGCTGCCGAGCTGACCGACGGGTTCCGCACCGTCCTGGAAAACCGATACCATCGAATCCTGGACGCGGCCGGAGCCGAGTGGGAGCGACATTTCGCAGGTCGCGAGCCCAGCGACGCCTGCGTCCGGGTGCACATTTCCGCGTCCGCTCGATCGCTCACAGGCGTTTCCGGCCCACGCTGCCTCCCCGCCTTCGGCTAGCCGACAGCCCGAATCATTTATTCTTTTCCAGCCAGATTCGCCCTCGTCTCGACAAGCCCGGCGCCCGCGGTAGTTTCACCCCGCGGCGCCCATAGCTCAGCCGGATAGAGCATCGGATTTCTAATCCGACGGTCGCAGGTTCGAGTCCTGCTGGGCGCGTTTCGTTACCACCGGTGGAAGGCCGGGTGGCCTTCTTTCACCGCCACAAACGTCCCCCGACAGGTCGCGCAAACTTTTCCGCCCGCACTCAAGGTGCCCTCGATCGTGGCCCGCGTGCCGGTCGACTCCACCACTTTTGCGGAAAGCAGAACCACGCCGTCCGTCGGCGTCGGCCGGAGTAATTTGATCGCGTAATCCGCCGTCACCGTGCAGGGCGGATGATCCTCCCCCGCCCGCTTCATGAGATGCCAGGCCGCCGTCCAGTTGCAGTGGCAATCAAGCAGCGTGCCGATAATGCCGCCGTTCAAGACGCCGGGAAACGCCTCGTAGCGCGGCTCGGGTTTCCACTCTGCCACCACTTCGCCGCCCTGCGCAAAGCTGCGGATTCGCAAACCTTCCGCGTTCGCCGGTCCGCAACCCCAGCACGCGTTCGCCGGGGCATACTGCTCCTGAAGCGATGGACCCGATTCCGCCACGATTACTTCCCGCGTTCCGCAGCCGGTTTATAAGGCCGCTCTTCCACGCCGACGTAGATCGAACGCGGACGGATGAGCCGGTTGTTATCGTGCTGCTCGGTGACGTGCGCACACCAGCCGGCCACGCGCGAGACGGCAAAGATCGGCGTATTCAGAGCCGGATCGAATCCGAACATGGTGAAAACCGGGGCCGCGTAGAGGTCCACATTCGCGCAGAGACCTTTCTCACGTTCCATCGTCGCTTCGAGTTTTTCGCAAATCGGCACCCACTGTTCCTTGCCGCTCCGTTGCCCGAAATCGCGCGCGATCTCACGCATCACCGGCACGCGCGAATCGCCTTCTTTGTAAACACGATGACCGAAGCCCATGATCTTCTTCTTTTCCGCCAGCGCCTCCATCATCCACGCTTCCGCGCGATCGGCCGTTTTGATTTCGTCGAGCATTTTCATCGACTCCTCGTTCGCGCCACCGTGCAACGGTCCCTTCAAAGTTCCGCACGCCGAGGTGACCGCGGCATACATATCCGAAAGCGTCGAAGCGGTCACTCGCGCGGCGAAAGTCGAGGCATTGAAATCGTGATCGGCATACAGAATGAAAATCGTATCCAACATCCGGATTTGCCACGTCTCCGGAACCTCCCCCGTCAGTTTGTAAAGAAAGTTCCCCGCATGCGTCAGGTCGTTCTTGTCCGCAATCGGATCCTTCCCTTGCGAGATGCGCCAACCGTCCGTGATCATGGTCGACACGCGCGCAATCAAGCGGATCGACTTCCGCACATTCGCCTCGTGCGAATGATCGTTCAGCTCGGGATCGAATCCTGCCAGCATCGACACGCCCGTCCGCAGGACATCCATGGGATGCATCCCCTTCGGCAGCAGCCGCAGCATCTCGATCACCGGCCCGGGCAACTCCCGCTGGCTCGCGATTTCCTTTCCGAAATCCATCAACTGCTGCGAGGTCGGCAATTCGCCCTTCAGGAGCAAATAAGCGACCTCCTCGAAGTTCGCCTGCTCCGCCATCCCGTGGATGTCGTAGCCGCGATACATCAAGCCCGCGTTCGGATCGACCCAGCAAATCGACGTTTCCCCGGCCACGATGCCGGCCAATCCTGGGCTGTAGGGTGGTTTGTTTTCGGTAGTCATAAGCTTTCTCTGTATTCGAATTCGGAGGTGAACATCGAACGTTGAACGCCGAACGTCGAACGCCGAATTCGGAAGGCTGCCCTCTTATTTCGACGTTCGATGTTCGACGTCCGACGTTCGACGTTCCTTCGAGGCAGTCGGATCATAATCCAACAACTCATAAAGTTCCTTCCGGCTCTGCATCCGATCGAGCCATCCTTCCTGCGTCCCGTCCGCCTTCAAATCCGCTAACATCTTCCCCGCCGCAAACATCGAGACCCGGAACGCCGTCTGCGGGTAGATCACCATTCGATAACCAAAATCCCGCAACTGCTCAAGCGTCAGCAACGGGCTTTTGCCAAACTCCGTCATGTTCGCGAGCAGCGGCACCGTTACTTCCTTCGCAAAATCGCGGAACTCCTGCTCGCCTTGAAGTGCCTCCGGAAAAATCGCATCCGCTCCCGCCGCGAGATAGCTTTGCGCCCGCTCCACCGCTTTCGAAAAGCTCTCCACCGCACGCGCGTCCGTCCGCGCGACCAATAAAAAATCCCGATCCCGCCGAGCGTCCGCCGCCGCCGCGATCTTCTCCGTCATCTCCTCCGTCGAGACCAGCGTCTTCCCCGCCAGATGTCCGCAACGCTTCGGAAATTCCTGATCCTCGATATGGCAGCCAGCCAGTCCCGCGCGCTCGAATTCCTCAATCGTCCGGACTGCATTCTCCGCCCCGCCAAAACCCGTATCCGCGTCCACGATCGCGGGAATGCTGACCGCCCGCGCTACATAACCCGCCAACTGCGCCACCTCGGTCAAGGTCAGCAACCCGATATCCGGCACGCCGGCGGTCGCATTACAAAGTCCCGCGCCGCTGATATAGACCGCCGGAAATCCCGCGCGTTCCACCATCCGACCCATCGCCGCGTTAAACACGCCCGGCATCGGCACGCAGCCGTCCGCGATTAGTTGACGTAACTCTCCAGCGGCGGACTTCATAAAGGGTTGGCACGGGCGCCTCGTAGCACAGGCATCTTGCCTGTGCGGACAGCGGGCGTCCCGCCCGGTGAATGGACCGATCCTCGGTTTCCTGGCAAAAAATTCAAACACACACCGGGCGAGACGCCC
>JBBSLZ010000011.1:0-27392 GCA_038233435.1 Chthoniobacterales bacterium | reverse complement strand
TTCCTGGATGCGGAGAATGGTGGCTACTTTAGCGGGACGGGGGATGATCCGAGCATTCTGCTGCGGATGAAGGAGGATCATGATGGGGCAGAGCCGGCGGCGAGCTCGGTGGCGGCGATGAATCTGCTGCGCCTGGCGCAGATGCGGGATGATGACGCGATGCGGGAGCGGGCGGAGAAAACGATCGCGGCTTTCAGCGCGACGCTGACGCGGGTGCCGAGCGCGATGCCGCAAATGCTGGTGGCGCTGGCGCAGAGCCTAACGAAGCCAAGCCAGATCGTGATCGCGGGGGGGAAGGATGCCGGGGAGACGCCGGCGCTCTTGCGCGAGGTGCATCGGCATTATCGGCCGGGGACGATCCTGCTGCGGGCGGAGGATGGGGCGGGGGAAGCAGTCCGCGGGATGGCGGCGATCAACGGGAAGGCGGCGGTTTATGTTTGCGAGGATTTTGCTTGTCAGGCGCCGGTGACGGACGCGGTGGCGCTGCGGCAGGTGCTGGTGCAGGGGTAACGGCGTTTCTGCGGCGCGGATGATCCTTCGGCCCGGGGGCGGGCCGGCTCCAGCATTTGGTCAGATGCGGCATGGCCGCGGGGATGTTTGGGTAGGGCCGCCCCGCTGCGGTGAACAGGCGCGGTGGTTTGCTTTTGGCGGCGCAGCGCGCCTTCCCACCGTTAGCTGGTGGGGGGCGTTTAACGCGGTGCCGGATTGGGCTTCGATTTGGCCAAGGTCAGAGCTGGTAATCGAGCCACTCAGGTTGACGTCGGTGCGGAAGTTTGTGCTGGTAACGGCTATCTGGCGCGGTTGGCTCGTTCGCATGGTGGCCGTCTTGGCCGCCACCGGGCGGATTAGTTGTCGAGATGCTCGAATTTTGCGGTCGCGGCGGGGAGACGGGGGCGGCGGCGGAGGCGCATCCAGTTGTTCCAGGTTTTCCGGATGCTGTCGCCTGGGGTGAGGTAGTGCTGGCTGAGCTCGTTGCTCTTGACGATCTGGGCGAGGACGCCTTTGACGGTGAAGTCCTCGGTGTCCAGGATGGTATAGGCGGTGCCGAGGGCTTCGCTGTGATGCGCATCGCTGGCGGCGGTCATGGGGAGGCCGCGCTGCTGGGCGTAGGCGAAGGCGTATTTGTTATAGCGGCGCAGGGTGGTGGCGGCGTTGAAGACTTCGAGGGCGTCGATGGGGAGGGTCTCGAGGATGGGGAAACGGATGCCGGCGCGGAATAGATCATAGGGATGGGGCGGGATGGCGAGGGCGCCGCGCTCGTGGATGATCTCGCAAACTTCGCGGGCGGGCCGGCCTTTTAAATTGGGAATGGTGGCTCCGATGCAAAGGAGGTGGCCTTCATCGGTGGTCACTTCCTGGCCGGGGATGACGAGGAAGCCATCGACCGGCTCGCCGTCTTCGCGCATGAGGCCTTTGTCGAGGAGGTAGGTGACGGCGTCGCAGGTGTTGTGATCGGTGACGGCGAAACCGTGGAGGCCTTTGGCGCGAGCGGCGGCGATGTTGTCCTCGGGGCTCGAGACGCCGTCACCGGAAAAGTGGGTGTGGGTGTGGAGGTCGATCTTGAGGGACATCTCGGGCAGGCTAGGTTCGCGGGAAGGAAATGGAAAGCGTCGGTTTTAAGGAGTGGGCGTTGGTTTGCGAGGCGCTGGGGCGCGGGGAGCAGTGTGTTTTATTGCGAAAGGGCGGGATCGCGGAGGGGCGGGCCGGATTTCAATTTCAGCATCGGGAGTTTTTTCTTTTTCCGACGTTTTTTCATGCACAGGCGGGGATGACTCGGCTGGCTGGCGCGGAGGTTCCGGCGCGGCGGGAGGGGGAGATCGAGCTGCGGTTTTTCGCGCGGCTGGAGTTTGCGCGGGTGGTGACGCAGTGGGAAACGGCGCTCGCGCTGGAGCGGTTTCATATTTTAACGACGGAGGTGGTGCGGGAGCGGTTTGATTACGGGGCGGCGCCGGGAATTCAGGTGGCGTTTGTACGGGTGTTTCGTTTGGAGCCGGGGTGGATTTTGGCGGAGGAAAGAAGATATGGCGGGTGCCGATCCTGGGTAAGGCTGCCGGAGGTGCCGGCAGGGGTGAGATTTGAGGCGGTGTGCGGGGAGGAAGAGGATGCCGAGCGAGCGCGAAGTTTGAGGGAAACGTTGAGCGCTGCCCCTTGAAGTTTGGGGCGCGACCGCTTACGCCAGAGCTTCGGCGAGGAGGGGGGCTTCTTCGCCGGGGGAGGGCTCGTCCTGGCGGTGGAATTGCATGTCGTAGAGGCGGCGGTAGTAGCCGGAGTGGGCCATCAATTCGGCGTGGGTGCCGACTTCTTTGATGTGGCCGTGATCCATGACCACGATTTGATCGGCGGAGAGAATGGTGGAGAGGCGATGCGCGATGGCGATGACGGTGCGACCGGCGGAGAGGGTTTCGAGCGCGAGCTGGATCTGTTTTTCGGACTCGGAATCGAGCGCGGAGGTGGCTTCGTCGAGCAAGAGGATGGGCGCGTTCTTGAGCAGGGCGCGGGCGATGGCGATGCGTTGCTGTTGTCCACCGGAGAGGAGGCAGCCTTTGTCGCCGATGACGGTATCGTAGCCTTGCGGCTGGGCCATGATGAAATCGTGCGCGAAGGCGGTGCGGGCGGCTTCGATGACTTCGTCTTTGGTGGCGTCGAGGCGGCCGAACTGGATGTTGCTGAAGATGGTGTCGTGAAAGAGGAACGTCTCCTGGGTGACGAGGCCGATCTGTTCGCGGAAGGATTTCTGGGTGAGCTGGCGGAGATCGTGGCCGTCGATTTTAATCGCGCCGCTGGTGGGATCGTAGAGGCGGAGGAGGAGGGAGAGGATGCTGCTTTTGCCCGCGCCGCTGGCGCCGACGAGGGCGTAGGTTTTGCCGGGCTCGATCTCGAGATTGACGTCGTGGACGGCATTGGTGTGGCCGCCTTCGTAACGGAAGTCGACGTGTTCGAGAGTGATGTGGCCGCGGGAGGGCGGAAGCGCGAGCGCGTCGGGCGCGTCGACGATGCTGGGTTTGGAATCGAGGATGGCGAAGATTTCGACGGTGGCCTGGATGGAGCGTTCCATGACCACGCGGATGCGGCTGAGCTGTTTGATGGGCTCGTAGAGGAGGAAGATGCCGGCGTTCAAGGCGAGGAAACGCGCCGCGCTGACCTGGGTGAAGTAAACGTAGAGGAGCGCAATGCCAACGCCGAGCGCGGCGATGGTCTCGACGAGCGGGCCGACGGATTCCATCGCGCGGACGATGCGGATGATATTGTCGAACTGGAGCTTGTTGCTGTGGCGGAAGATTTTGTCCTGATGTTCTTCGCGCGCGAAGGATTTGATGACGCGGATGCCAGCGAAGGTCTCCTGCATGGTCACGACCATCTGGCCCATGTCTTCCTGCTCTGACTTCGTGGCGCGGCGGGCGCGACGGCTATAGATGCTGATCGGGATGATGCAGACGGGGAAGAGGAGCAGGGTGATGATGGTGAACTTCCAATCCAGGTAGAGCAGAACGCTGACGCCGGAGATGATGGCGACGGGCTGGCGAAAGAGATCGCTGCTGACGCTGGAGAGCGCCATCTGCATCATGCGGGTGTCGTTCGTGATGCGCGACATGAGGAAGCCGGAGCGCGCTTTATTGAAGAAATCCATCGAGTGACTCAGGATTTTCTGGAAGAGCTCGGTGCGAATGTCGGTGAGCACTTTATTACTCACCCAGGCCATGTAGTAGGCGTTCAGGAAGGTGCAGGCGCTGCGCGCGAGCATGACCGCGGGGATGGCGAGACAAAGGACGACGAGGGAATCGATCTTCGGGCCGACGTCGAGCTGGTCGCGCTGCTGGAGGAGCTGTTGCGGGCCCATCGCACCGCCGCCGCCCTGGAAGACGAAGGCCATCACTTTGCCGAGCACGAGCGGGAGGAAGCCGTTGATGACGCCGTAGAGGAAACCGAAGGCGAGGCCGATTCCAAAACGGAATTTGTAGGGCTTTACGTACTGGAAAAGCCGCCGGTAGGGACCGGAGCCTTCCTTCAGGATTTCAGCGAAAGAGCGCTTCTTTTTGGCGGGTTCTTCGGGTGCGCTCATAGCGGGGCGCCGCGCGGCGTCGCGAGGAGTGCTTTCATAGCATCGATCACTTGCGGCGTCGAGATGAGGTTCATGGGAGCGGGTTTGTGATCGGGGGTAAACTTGGTGAGCGGGGCGGGTTGGCCGGCTTGGAGGATGAGGGCGGGTGTGGCGCGAGGGCGCCAATGGAGGGGATTGGTGGGACCGTAGAGGACGACTTGCGGCGTTTGCATGGCAGCGGCGAGATGGGCGGGGGCGGAATCGACGGTGACGAGGAGTCGCGCTTTTTTGATCAAGGCGGTGAGGGCGAGGAGATCGATGCGGCCGGAGAGATCGAGGAAGGGCGCGCGACTGGCGCCTTTGATTTTTTCGAGGTGGGTTTGTTCGAGGGGCGACGGTCCGCCGGTGACGATGCACGGGAATCCGGCCTCCACGGCGAAGGTGAGGATTTCGCTCCAGCGCTCGGGTTGCCAGAATTTTTCGAGGCGGGCGGAGCCGGGATGAAGGAGGAGGAATTCGCCTGCGATCTCGTTTTCCGCGAGGACGCGGTCTGCTTGGGCGAGCGCAGAGATTGTTGGCTCGAGTCGGAGCGCAGACGAGGGCTCGTGAATTCCGAGCGGTTCGAGAAAGCTGAGGTAATGATCGATGGTGTGCAGATCGCCCAGCCCGGACGGGACGAATTGGTTGTAGGCGAGGGCGCGGATTTTGGATTGGAGTTTTACGTGCGCCGAGGTGATGCGAGTGCGGGCGCCGGAAAGGAAGGTGAGCGCAGCGGAGCGATCGTTGTGGGTGAAGTCGATGCAGTGGTCGAATTTTTGCCGCGCGATCGCGGGCCAGTCGCGCGCGGTCTGGCCGCGGTCGAGGCCGGGGATGGCGGGGAGGAGTTCGCGGTTGCCGGGGGCGACCACGAGGGAGATTTCGGCGCGCGGAAATTTTTCGCGCACCGCGGCGATTGCAGGCGTGGTGAGGACGAGATCGCCGATTCGCTTGAGCTGGAGGAGGAGGATTTTCACTCGCTCGGACTCATACTCCTAATCTTACTCTTAATCCTAATCTCTCTCCTCTCACGGGAGCTGATGGGGAGGGATTAGGATTATGAGTAGGAGTTTTTACCGGTCATCGTGAGCGCGCGTTCGTAGGCGAGGAGGAGGCGGGCGCGGCAAATATCCCAGGTGTAGTCCTCGACTACCCGGCGGCGGGCGGCCAGGCTCATGCGCTCCACTTCATCGGGATTTTCGTAGAGCCGCAGGATGCCGGCCATCAAGGCCTCGACATCGAGCGGCGGGATGATGATTCCTTCGACGCCATCGGTGACCACGTCGCCGGCCTCGCGGGTGGTGATGGAGGGCAAGCCGCAGGCGGAGGCTTCGGTGAGGGTCTTGGCGTTGCCCTCCAGTTCCGAAGGGAAAACGTAGATGGTGCCCTGGTTCAAGAGATCCTCGATCTCGCGCACGAAACCGACGAGCCGGATATTATCGCACCAATATTTTTTCAGGTAGGGCTTGGCCTCATCGTGCACGGTGCCGATGAGCCAGAGTTCGGCGTTGGGAAGGGCGAGACGCGACCACGCTTCGAGGACGAGATGGATGCCTTTGCGTTCGATGAGAGCGCCCGAGAAGATGACGCGGAATTTCTCGGGTCGCTGGCCAGGCTGGAAGCGATCCACGTCCACGCCGTTGGGTAGATAGAAGATTTTTTCCTCGGGGAAACCCTGGCTGCGGAATGACTCCGCAGCCTTTCGCGAAAAGACCAGGAGCAGATCGGCCAGCTCGTATTCCTCCAGAAAACGCTCGCGCCGCATCCGCAGCCGTTCCTGCCACCAGGTGAGATGCGCGGGTTCATCTGGGAGACGATTCATCCGGCCGCAGTCCCGGTGCCAGGTGGGAATTTCGAGCACGGATGGGAGGCCGAGTTTTTTGGCAAGGCGGAGCGATTCCAGGCAATCGCCCGACCAACTGTGAAAAAAATCGTAGCCGCCACGGGCGAGGTGGCGGGCGGTGATCCAATCGAGATATTTTTTTTTCGCGCCGTAGTAATAGGAGCGCTCGACGAAGGAGATCCAGCGCACCGGATGGCTGCGGAGCGAGTGAATCTTCGAGGATGGAATTTCTGTCTGGCGATTGCCGTAGGCGACCACTTTGCCCAGGAAACCGCCTCGATAGGCGGCCAGCGCTTTTTCGGAAGCCTCGGTGCCCAGACCGGTATCCCCGATCCGCGCGAAGATGGAATAGAGCAAATGGCGCGGCAGGAGAGGCGGCGCGGTGGAGGGAGGCGGCCGCTCGTTTAAGGTTTCACCGAGCATCGGCTAATTAGTATTGGGACGTTTCGGGGCAAGTAAAGCGCGCGGCGTTGAGACTTCGGCGCGGGGGCGCGCCGGCTCCGTCCGGAAGTCTGCGCGATTGTGCCAGAGGCGAAAATCGACTTACGCTTCCGCGAATGAATTCGGCGCCGCTCACGATCGCTTTTATCCGGCGCGGCTTTTCGCGCAGCGGAGGGGCGGAGGCGTATTTGAAACGGCTGGCCGCTGGGGTGTGCGCGAGCGGGCATGCGGCGACCCTGGTTACTTCAAGCGATTGGCCTAACGAGGAGTGGCCGTTTGGGGAGTTGATGGCGTTACCGGGGAAGACGCCGCTGCAATTTGCGGACGCGGTGGACGCCGCGCAGCTGGCAAAGCGCTGCGATGTGGTGATGAGCCTGGAGCGGGTGCGGCAGTGCGATGTCTACCGCGCCGGCGATGGCGTGCACCGGGCGTGGCTGGAGCGGCGCGCGCAAGCGGGGGGGGCGATGGAGCGTTTCAGCATGGCGCTGAACTCGAAACATCGGCGCCTGTTTCGGCTGGAGGAGGGGCTGTTTAAAAATGGCGGCGCGCGGCGGGTGATCGCGAATTCGCAGATGGTGAAGCGGGAGATCGAGAGCTTTTACGGCTATCCGGC
The DNA here is from genome assembly GCA_038233435.1 of Chthoniobacterales bacterium. Classification (GTDB taxonomy): domain Bacteria; phylum Verrucomicrobiota; class Verrucomicrobiia; order Chthoniobacterales; family UBA10450; genus JACCTI01. Next base: position 20,420 of record JBBSLZ010000011.1, on the reverse strand, counting down.
TGAGCAAATCGAGGTGGTGCCGAACGGCGTGCCGGTGGTGGATTTTCGGAGCACGGCGGCGGAAAGGGCGCGCAGTCGGGCGGCGTTCGGGCTGGCGGAGGACGAGGTGGCGGTGCTGTTTGTGGGGTCAGGTTGGGAACGAAAGGGGCTGGCCGCGCTGGTGCGGGCGGTCAAGGCGATTGGCGATCCGAAGCTGAAGTTATTGGTGGCGGGGCGGGGGAATGCGCGGCGGTATCGGGCGGAGCGGACGACGTTTTTGGGAGCGGTGGAGGATTTGTCCGCGCTCTACCGCGCGGGGGATGTCTTTGTTCTGCCGACGATTTACGATCCGTTTTCGAATGCGTGCCTGGAGGCGCTGGCCTCGGGGCTGCCGGTAGTGACGACGGCGGCGAATGGGTTTTCGGAGATCGTGACGGAGGGGGTGCACGGCTCGGTGGTTGCCGTCGGCGATGGGGCGGCGCTGGAGAACGCGATTCGGTTTTGGTCGAATGCGGAACGGCGGCGGGCGGCGCGGGCGGGGATTTTGGAACTGGCCGCGGGGTTCGATATCGCGCGGAATGTGGCGCGGACGCTGGAAGTTTTGCTGGCGCTCTAGCGTCGGGACCTGACGCGGCGGTCTGGAGAGCGCCGCTCCTTGGCGCTAGGCTTCGGCGAAGGCGGCGTCGACGTCGGGGAAGATGCGGAAGACCTGGTCGAGGCGTGCGATTTCGAAGATGGGTCGGACGCTTTCCTGTAATCCGGTGAGGGCGAATTTGCCGCCGTAGCCGCTCACGTTTTGCATGGCTTCGATGAGGACGGCGAGGCCGGAGCTATCGATGTAGCTGACGCGGGCCAGATCGACAACGAGCGTTTTCGGCTTCGTCTCGGTCATTTTCTTGAGAGAGTTGGCGATACCGGGCGAGACGTGGAGATCGATTTCGCCTTCGAGAGGCAGGACGTGGGGGCGGGCGGTATCGGGCATGACAGGAGTGGCGGCAAGATGTCACTCGCTGGCGGAACGTCAACGCCTTCACCAGCCGAGCGCTGCGATGACTTCGTCCACGGCCGAGAAATCGTCGAAGAGAAAATCGGGTGCGTGCTCGGCCAGTTGGGCGCGGGTCCAGGTGCCAGTGGCGACGGCGATGGTGCGGGCGCCGAAGATTTTTCCGCAGGCGATGTCGTGCCCGGTGTCGCCGATGACATCGATCTGGGCAGGCGCGAAATCGTGAGCGTGTAACTCCTGCGCTCGGGCGCGGGCGAAAGCGCCGAGCTGGTTGCGATCGGCATGATCGTCGGCGAAGGCGCCGAAGGCGAAGTAATGCCAGAGGCCGTAGTGCTGGAGTTTTAGTTCGGCGCCGCGGCGCAGGTTGCCGGTGAGGAGACCGAGGACGCGGTCGGGTTTCGCTTCCATTTGGCACAGAATTTCGGCGACGCCGGGGAGAACGCGGCCGGGAATTTGCGGGAGAAGGTCGGCGAGGCCGGCCAAGTATTGGTCCTGAAAGGCGGTGAGGTGGTCGGCGGTTTCGGCGATGCCGTATTTGCGCAGAACGCTGGCGGCGATGTGCACGTCGGTGCGGCCGGCGATTTCAATATCCTGGAAATCGTCGGCCACGCCGAAGCGTTTTTGCACGATTCGCTTCAGCGCTTTTTCGCCGGCGCCGCCGGTAGTAATGAGGGTGGCGTCGATGTCCCAAAGGAGGAGGCGTTTTGGCATTTCGGATTTGCGATGGCTGATTTCTGATGGTGGCGCGGACGCGCGGACGCTAGCTCTCGATGGCATCAGCGCTAAATCGGTGCGGGAAGGGGGCCTAACGCCGCAATGCTCCGCGCTATGCCGGCGGCCGCATCGTGATTAACGCGAGCATGCTGGCGAGGAAGGCGAGCAGGGCGAGCGCGGCGAGGGCGTAGGCAGCGGTGCGGAAGGTATCGCGCTGGACCTGGCGACCCGGGAAAGGGGAGGCGTTGGCGAAATCGGCGGGACGCGCGCTGATGGCGGCGGGCTGGGCGTCGCTGGCCGGAAGGACCGGTGGGGGCGGCGGAGCGGCGGTGGCATTTTCACTCTCGAATGAGGCTTCCACTTTGCCGAAGCGGATGCGGTCGCCGTGGCGCAGGAGGATGCTTTGGATGGGCTGGCCGTTAACGCGGGTGCCGTTGGTGGAAGCGAGGTCTTTGAGGTGGTAATCCTCGCCGATCAACTCGAAGCGGGCGTGTCGACCGGAGACGGAGGGGTCGTCGAGCTGAATCAGATTATCGGGAGCGCGGCCAATGGTGATCACGTCCTCTGTGAGCTCGTGGGAGATGGGGCCGGAGAGGGTGGTGACGAGCAGCTGGCGCATAACTGGAAGCGATAGCAGGCGCGAGCGTCGCCGACAATGCGCTTTCATTGACTCCCCCCGCCGCGCCCGCATAGTGACCGCCCATGTCCATCGAGCTCACGCGCAATTTCTGTATCATCGCGCATATCGATCATGGGAAGACGACGCTTTCGGATCGTTTGCTCGAACGGACGGGCACGATCCAGGACCGCGAGCGGCAGGATCAGCTCCTCGATTCGATGGATCTGGAACGCGAACGCGGGATCACGATCAAATCGCACCCGGTGGCGATGCGCTACACGGCGAAGGACGGGAAAACCTATCGGCTCAATCTCTCGGACACGCCGGGACACGTGGACTTTGCCTATGAAGTGTCGCGTTCGCTGGCGGCCTGCGAAGGCGCGCTTCTCATCGTGGACGCGGCCCAGGGGGTGGAAGCGCAGACGGTGGCCAACGTCCACCTCGCCCACAAGCAAGGCCTCACCATTGTGCCGGTGATCAACAAGATCGATCTCCCGAACGCGGACATCCCTTCCGTCCATCGCCAGATCGAGGAGATCCTCCAAATCCCCGCCGAAGAAGCGATCGATTGTAGCGCCAAGATGGGCATCGGCATCGAAGACATCCTCGAAGCCGTCGTCCATCGCATCCCGCCGCCGGTCCCGCCGAAGGACGAAATCCTGCGCGCGCTCGTCTTCGATTCCGTCTTCGATGTTTACCGCGGCGTGGTCGCCTATGTCCGTGTCATGTCCGGCAGCATGGTCGCCGGCCAGGCCGTGCGGATGATGAACAACGACTCGCGCTACGAGATCAAGGAAGTCGGCGTCTTCACGCCCAAGATGTTCCTACAGGACAAGCTCAGCGCCGGCGATGTCGGCTATTTCATCGCCAACATCAAGACGACTGCCGACATCAAAATCGGCGACACCATCACCGACCAGCGCAATCCCGCGAAGGAGCCGCTCCCGGGTTTCCAGGAGATCCACCCGATGGTCTTCAGCGGGATTTATCCGATCAACACCGCCGACTTCGAGCATCTCAAGACCGCGATCGGCAAGCTGCGGTTAAACGATTCCGCTTTCGTTTACCAACCGGAAAGTTCGGTCGCGCTCGGCTTCGGTTTTCGCTGCGGTTTCCTCGGGCTGCTCCACATGGAGATCATCCAGGAACGGCTCCGGCGCGAGTACGACATGGATATCATCGCCACCTCCCCCAGCGTGGTTTACGAAATCCTGACCACGCGCGACGAGGTCGTCCTGGTCGATAATCCGGCGCATCTCCCCGACCCGAGCATCATCGAGGAAATCCGCGAGCCGATCGTGAAGGCTTACGTGCTTTGCCCGAACGAAAACATCGGCGACCTCCTCCAGCTCATCATGGAGAAGCGCGGCACGATGGACCACACCGAGACGCTCGATACCCGCCGCGTCATGCTCCATTGCGAGCTGCCTCTGAACGAAATCCTGGTCGACTTTAACGATAAGATTAAAAGCATCACGCGCGGCTACGGCTCGATGGATTATGAGCACGCCGGTTATCGCGCGGCGAAACTGGTTAAACTCGACCTGCTCGTAAACGGCGAACCAGTGGACGCCTTCTCCATGATCGTGCACCGCGAACGCGCCGAAGCGCGCGGTCGCCAGTTAGCGGCAAAGCTAAAGGAAGTAATCCCGAGCCAGCTCTACCAGGTCGCCATCCAGGCGGCGATCGGCGGCAAGATCATCGCGCGAGAGAGTGTCAGCGCCTTACGCAAAGACGTCACTGCGAAATGCTACGGCGGCGACATTACGCGGAAGCGGAAGCTGCTGGAGAAGCAGAAAGAAGGAAAGAAGCGGATGAAAAGCATCGGCCGGATCAACATTCCGCAGGAAGCCTTCATTCAGGTGCTGAAGACGCAGTAGGCCAACAGTGGTTGATCAGATCGACCCGCAGCGGCCAACGTTCTCCGCCCGGAGGCATTCCCCGTGTAAGGGCCGCCTCTATGCACGCTAGCGTGCGATGGCGTCAACATCCCGCAGGACGCTTCCATCCGATGCTGAAGACGCCGCAGTAGCACGGCGCGCGGGAAGCGGAGTTGAGCGCGAGCGTTTCATCGAGCCCGCCCGTCCGCCGAAAGCCCCCATAATCCGTGATCGCCTACGCAAGGAACGGCTCGGTAGCGAGTTTCGCTGATCTCTTCGCGTCTAGCTCAGATGGCCAAGAAACGACGTTAACACGCAAAATCTTTGTGTGACGTAAAAACTTCTCGACACGCGGCGTCGTGCGCAGTAACACGGGTTCACCGTCCCCCCCGGGGGCAGCTACTTCATCCCCGCAAAGGAATAATCAGGCGGTGTTCTTACCGTCCCTCTCCACCACCGCCTTTCCCTATGAAATCCATTATTATCACCTTCATCTCCACCGCCGCGCTGCTGAATTCCGTTGCCGCGCAAGACCACATTCCTACCGTGCAGCGCGAGCAGCCGGCCAATGTTTTCGGAGCACCCGTTCGTGACACCAAAGGTGCACAGCTCGTTTACACCCGCGAGCAGGTGGAAACGCTCGCTGCCTCAGTGGGCAAAGCTCATTCCACAACCGAGCAGCCACTTCCCCAGCCGCTGCAACCGAGCAGCTTCGTCCCTCCCTCCGGTGCGCAGCAGCCGTTCTGGGCCTACGCCATTTTTGGTTCGGCTATCGGCGCGAGCGGGATTGTGGTCATACCTCCCGCCACACCTCCAGACATGGCCGAGATTGTCATCGGCGGTAATTCGACGAATAATTTCGGTGGCGGCGATTTCTGGCAGGTGATTCGCCGCAACGCGACGACGGGCAATTACGACACCGTGTTCGTTAGTTCCACCTACACGACCGCACCGAATCCGTCGCTGAGCATCAAGCGCATCGCCGCTGGGAACCTTGTTGGTAATAGTGATCTCGAGCTGGCGGTGATGCTTTCCGACGGACGTATCTATCTCTACGACCTCAGAACGCGCGCGGAATTAGGCTACATCAGCACTGGGGTCAGCTCCCTCGAGGCGATGACGCTCGCTGATCTCGACGGCGACGGTCTGGCTGAGGTCATCGCGACGACCACGAACGATCTCTACGTTTTCAGCGGCAGCGGCAACTTGCTTTGGCAGCTCGCTGGAGCAGGTGGATACGATGTGGTTGCGGGGCAGATGGACAATGATGCCGCGCTGGAGATTGCCACCACCAGTGGCAAGGTCGTAGACGCTGCTACGCGCACCGTGCAGTGGACGCGCACGACTGGGTTCGGCCGCAGACTCAAGCTCGCGCCGTTCCCAGGCGAGAGTTACCAGCAGCTCATCGTGGCGGAGAGCTGGTCGAACATCTACTCCTACGACATCGCGCGGCAGCTCCCGCGTTGGTCGATCACCACGCCGCAAGATATCGGCACAATCGAGGTCGCGGATGTTGATGGCGATGCAATCCCAGAGTTGCTCGTCGGAGACGGGCAGTGGGGTTCGGTGCGGGCCTACGACCTGATGACGCAGGCGGTGAAGTGGCCCATTAGCAACCCCGAGCACGGCGTCGCCGGCATCGCCGTGGGCGATGTGGACGGCGACGGTGTTGTCGACTTGCTCTGGGGTGCCGGCTGGAGTTCGACCGGCTCGGATCATCTTTACGTTGCGAACACCACTGGTTCGCGGGCCATCAAGTGGACGAGTCCGGACCTGCAGGGCCCCTTCGTCGGCCCTGTCATCGGCGACATTGATGGCGACGGCCAGGCCGAGTTGGTGGTCTGCTCCTACAGTTCCGAGTCCAGCTACTACGGCGGAAAAGTTCTCGTCTTCGATCTGGCGACTCTTTCCCTGCGCGGGATCTCAGGCTACGTTGGTGGGACAAGTGGCCGTTATATCCTCGATCTGAAGCTGCGCGATGTCGATAACGATGGCGTTTTGGACATCGTCGCGTTGGGATCGAGCTACTCGAACGGCGCCATCACCGTCTTTGGCTTCAATCGATCGAATGTCTTCACCACGAAATGGAGCAGCACCAGTCCTGCAACGGGCAGCTCGGGATTCAATTTCGCCGACGTCGCTGACTTGGACGGGAACGGCACCCAAGAGATCATCGGCGCAAGCGGCAGCTTCCTTTACGTCTACAACTACCCGGCGACGACACATTCCTGGCAGTCGCTGAACCTCGCCAACTCCATCACTGGCCTAATCGTGCAGGACCTCGATGGCATCGGCGGCAGCAAAGAAATCGCCGCGCTGGTCAACAATGGTGACCTTTACACCTTCGACGGGCCCAGCCGTCAGTTGCGCAATCTGCGCCAGGCCACCGGCGCGACGGTGCTGGCCAATCGCGTCTCCCCTTGGGGCATTGTCACGGCCGAGAACACCGGGCTCGGCCGTTTCCTGCGCTACAGCAACGACAGCTACACGGAAAGCCTCACTCGCCAACTCGCGACCGGCCCGTTCAACGGGATCAGTGTCCTCCCGAACGGGTCCCTCGCCACCGGCGCGGGATACGTCTTGAGCCTGCGCACACTGCCGAGCTATAGCAGTGTTGCGTGGCAAAGTCCGGCCTTTGGCTACAACTTTGGGCGCAGTGCCGCGCGGCAGGTGCGCAATGGAGAGAACTGCCTCTTCAGTTCGGCGCGCCATGCCCTGGTTGGATTCACTTATCCGCATGATGCACTCGCGCTCTTGAATGCCGCTTCACGTAAGGTGCATGGTGCGACTTCCGGAGGACAGGACACGGCACTCGCGCTCAACGGGCCGGCGACGGTCGAGTCGCGTAGCGGCGGGGCGAACGGAGATCATACGCTGGTGCTCACCTTCAACAATGATGTGGTAAGCGGCAGCGCCGAGGTCACCGCAGGCATAGGAGCTGTCTCCGGTAGCCCGATCGTTTCCGGTAATACCTTGATCGTGAACTTGACCAATGTGGCCAACGCGCAATCCATCACCGTCACTCTCAACAATGTGACTGACTCCTTTGGTCAGACCGCGACGTTACCCGTTTCCATGGGGCTACTTTTGGGCGACACGACTGGGAACGGCACCGTGAATGCATCCGATATTGCGCAGACCAAATCTTATTCCGGTCAAGCCATCGGTCCGATGAACTTGCGCGCGGATATAAACGTGAGCGGCTCGGTTAACGCGTCCGACATTGGCCTGGTCAAATCAGCGGCCGGCACGGTCTTGGCGCCGTAGTCGTCGCGGCGGCCACATTACCCGCAAGCGCAAACTGCTGGAGAAGCAAAAAGAAGAAAAGAAGCGGATGAAGAGTCTCGGCCGCATCAACATCCCGCAGGAAGCGTTCATCGAAGTTCTCAAGTCGCAGTAAACCGGGAAGAAAGATTCAAAAGAATTCCTCGCCCTCCGGCGCCTGGCCCAAACGGAGGAAGGTCTTTACGAGGTCGCCCTCGCCACACCGTCATCTCTGGAAAGCGTTTGAACCAGCGATCGGTCGGCACTTCCGGGTTTGTATCGAGCCAGCGCGCGAGCAGAGCGAGCGGATCGCTCTCGATTTCACGTTGCTTCACGCGCTCGCGTAAGTGTCGAAAGAGAGCGAGCGGCAACCGTTCGCGTCGAACCGCAGGCATCGACCCGCAGTCCGTAAAAGCCGCTGGTAATTTCTTTCTCCAACTCGGCGATTTCTCGCGGGTCGTCCGCGCAGGCAGCCGGTCCCCCAAATCTGCCAACTCCTCGGGAGTCAGCTTGGGCACCGCCTCGAATTGGCGCGCAAAAGAAACCACATCCAGCCGCTCGTTAGGCGGCAATTGCCTGATTGCTTCGATAATTTGCGCAACGCTCACGGGCTAGACGGTAAATGATCCTCTCCTGCGACTCAAAATCGCATCCGCGATCTCCAACCGCAAAAATCTGCGCGGTCATAGTCGAGGAGACCGCCCGAACTTCCATATGGCCTCGTTCGGCCAGACCGCGATCGGCGGCAAAATCATCGCGCGCGAAAGTGTGAGTGCATTACGCAAAGACGTGACCGCGAAATGCTACGGCGGCGACATCACGCGGAAACGGAAGCTGCTGGAGAAGCAGAAGGAAGGAAAGAAGCGGATGGAAAGCATCGGCCGGATCAACCCCGAAAGCTTTCGGGGCAGGAAGCCTTCATCGAAGTGCTGAAGTCGCAGTAGGCGGGAGTTGCGCTTGCTCCGCTAAGCGCTGCGTGGCTCGTCTCTCGCCGCTCTTAATAGGGCTGCACGAAGGCGCTAATTCCTGCCTGTGAAAGCGTCGCTTCAAGAGCTCCGGCAGTTGCTTATCCCCGAGCGCATTCAACTGGTCAAAGAGCTCTGGGACAGCATCGCCGAGGAAGCGCCGGCGATCGATCTCTCCGCCGAACAAATCGCAGAACTCGATTGGAGACTGGACGCACTGGAGGCTCAGCCGCAAAGCGGAACGCCTTGGCACATTGCACGTGAACGCATCCTCGCGAGCCTTTGAGCTTGCGCGTCCATCGTCCGCGGCGAAGCAGAGGCTGATATTGCAGAAGCGGCGCTCTGGTACGAGCGGCGGCGTGCCGGGCTCGGGGCGGAATTCGTGCAGGCGGTGGAGTCCTGCTTCGAGTTGCTCAGTCAGCAGCCAGAAGTTTTTCCCGTGGCCTACCGGAGCGCACGTTTGGGCCTGCTCCACACTTTTCCTTACCTCGTAATCTATTGCGTCTTTCCTGACTTCATCAGCGTCGTGGCTGTCCTGCACGGCCGGCGGCATCCGCGCCGGTGGAAGTCGCGGATCACCGACTAGCCGCGGAGCGCAGCTCCCTTCAGGCCGCCATCGGCGGCAAGATCATCGCCCGCGAGAGCGTCAGCGCCCTGCGCAAAGACGTCACCGCCAAATGCTTCGGCGGCGACATCACCCGCAAGCGCAAACTGCTCGAGAAGCAGAAAGAAGGAAAAAAGCGGATGAAGAGCATCGGCCGCATCAACATCCCGCAGGAAGCCTTCATCGAAGTGCTCAAGTCGCAGTAGGGGGAAGCTTACTCTTGCCGCGGAAAACGCATTCCGCTATCGTTTAAACCATGGTTTCGGACGCCATCCCGCAGCTCAAGAAACTGTCATTAGCGCGTAAGCGCCGGCTCATTGCCGAACTGGTCGAGGAAGTTTACGGCGAACCGGGGCGAGGGGGAGCCGTCTCGAACGCGTTGGATGCGCGCGTGAAATATTTCCGCGAAAAGCCCGATTCCGCACGCACCTGGACGGAAGTGAAAGCGCGGCTGCGGCGCAGGAAGTAATGGAAGTCGTCATCCTGTCCGGTGCCGAGGCGGATTTGGATGAGATTTATCTTCGCAGCGAGGACGGGGAGGGTTTCCTGCAAGACTTGGATCGGCGACTCGAGTTGCTGCGCACTTTTCCTCTCTCCGCTCCGGCATCTTTCCTCGCTCGGGTCCGAAAACTCCGTATCGGGCGAACTCATAGGGGCTTTTTTACAGTATCGAAGGAAGCCGCTTGATGGTGATCGCCGTCCAAGACTTGCGACAAGATCCGCGCGCGCTGGCGCGTGCTCTTCGCTCGCGGCTTTGATTGCGGAAGAAGGGGAAAGCGGATGAAAAGCATCGGCGCTCGTGTAGTCGCCTCGCTGCGTCGAGGCGTGCCCTGGGAAACACGGCAACAGAGTGCCATGGCTACATCAAATCTCGGCGCGCTCTGCGTCTCCTCGCGGTCCGAAAACATCCGTCGGCTCAGTTGTCGCGACAAGTTGCGAATCGCTAGCCGCGACACTTTTCTCACGAGGAACGATACGACACAGGCGACAAGGGTATCGGCGTTCCATCCGAGGAAGACGATAGTCGGCTGCGGCGGATGATCTGCTCGCGGTTGTAATTCCAAGGAATAGAAGCGGATGAAGAGCATCAGCCGGCTCAACATCCCGTAGGAAGATTGACCGCCGCGCGGAAACGGCCTCGCCGGAGGAACATGAACCCGGGCGGTGGAATTTATTCCCCGGCCGCCCTGATCGCCTGGCTTCTGAGGTTCTCCGACAGATACATGCCCGCTTCGCTTTCCAGGCGCTGCAGCAAGACCCGGACGGAAGGGAGGAGCTGCCGTCGTTTAGCCAGAAGCAACACGCCCAGCAGGCCGATCACTGGGACACCCTCTTGATTCGCCAGCCGACGTCCCTTTCGCTCGTCAATCAGCAGGCGATCGGCACGAAGTTCTTTTGCCAATTCAATGGCCTCGGCCTCCCAGCGTTCACCACTTCCGCCATGCGGAGAGCTTCGTCCGAATTCCTCACTGCTTCGACCCGGAGCCATGGCGGTAGCGTGGAGTGACTGCGCATCAACTCGTCACGGACGGCTCTGCGGGATGACCACCTCGGCGAAAAGTTTAGGAGCAACTCCGCCTCCCCGACGGTCAGAAGAGCCGTGAGCGGCGAGGTATCGGACACGACAATCATCGAGCTGCCAATAGATCAACCGCCTCCAAGTCAGCCCGCAATTCCGCCTCGCCATAGTGGATTGGAATCTGGCGGCGGCCTAATTCACGCAGAAACGCGGCCTGCGGCAGCCCTGCCGTCTGCGCCGCCTGGCCCAGGCTGGCTTCCTCTGTCACGAACAGACCAATCGCCAGGTGCAGGGCGACATCGCTCGGCGAGAGGCGTTCATCCAACGCCTTGGGCAGAGTCAATTTCATGGCAGACAGGTGTTGGTTCTCCCCCGCGAACGCAACTGACCGCTGTGCTGCTTCCTTGCTTCTCCGATTCACGACGTTGGTTCGCGGGAGGGAAGCTTCGTCTGTAGCACGCTGCAGGCCGAGATCATCGCCAGCGGAGTGGCTCCTTCGCACGACCTGGAGTCAGCCATTATCGTCAGCTTGCGAGCTTCGGCTGCCGGGATTCCCTACACCGCGGTGATGGAAGGGGCTGGCAACACGACCGGCGCGGGACAGATGGAAGTGTATGATCTGGATCGAACAGTCGATTCGGACCTGGCTAACATCTCCACCCGCGGGCTGGTCCAAACGGGGGACGATGTCATGATTGGCGGGATCATCCTGATCGGGAACGCGCCCCGCCGGGTGATCGTGCGGGCGATCGGCCCGTCGCTCTCCGTGAATGGCGGTCCGGTGCCGAACCGATTAATGGATCCCACGCTGGAGATTCGCGATGCGAACGGCGTCTTGAAGGGAATGAATGATGACTGGCGGAGCACGCAGGAAGCGGAGATCATCGCCACGATGGTGCCGCCGTCGAATGACGCCGAGTCTGCGGTGATCGTCACCCTGCCGGCTAGCGCCGGTGGCACTTCGCATACGGCTGTGGTGCGAGGGAAGAACGCGGCGACTGGAGTCGGGTTGGTAGAAGTATTCGCGCTTGAGAATTAGCGTCGCTAGCCGCTTGTGATTCCGACGGGGGGATTGATCTCAAATGCCGGAACCGGCGAGAATCTTTTCCGTTTGGTCCTGAAAGGAAGTCGTTGCCATAAACGAAATTCTGTTAAGCTCGGTCACCCTATGGACTCCAGCTTATTCGCTCTTTTCGCACGTTGCACGTTTGCTTCGCTCGTGCTGGTTCTCTCTTCCAGCAGTGGCTTTGCCCAAAGCGTGGGCGGTTTTTTGATCGGAAAAATCCAGAACTTCCAGCAGACCAGCGCGGCGGCCCCGATCATGGACTCGGCGGAGCCGTTTCAGTTCGGGTCGCTCGTCACCATGGGCACGGCCACGATAAACAGCGCCACGCTCAATTTTTCCGGCAGCTCGAATCCGCGCAGCTACACGCCGGTGGGGAATGGCGACTTCTCCATCCTCGATACGTTCCCGACGCAGGCGCAGATGGATGCGGCTTTTCAAAACGGGAACTACACCGTGAACGTGAACACCACCGTCGGCCTTCTCTCGCGCTCGATCTTTCTGTTTCCCTTCAGCTATCCGACCACGCCGCGACTCACGGTGGCCGCGGCGGATTGGCAAAACAACGTCCTCGTGATCGACCCGGCACTTGACTACACCTTCACTTGGAACGCCTTTTCCAATGCGCAGGCGGCGGATTTAATTCAGTTCGCGATCCGGAACTCCAGCGTGAACTTGAGCCCGTTCCCGGCAACTCAGACTTCCTACGTCCTGCCGGCCGGGAGCCTGCAACCGGGGACCACCTACACCAGCGATCTGGCTTTTATCCGCGTGGCGGGTGCGACGGCGGGGGACGCGAATATCGGGCCGGGCTATGCCACCTTTGTGAAGGATACCGGGTTTATGATCCGAACCCTCGCACCCGCGTTGGCGGTCACCGCCGCCGTCTCGGAGAAGATGCATGGCGTGGCGGGAATCTTCGACATTACCTTGCCGGCGGTGGAATGCCGGATCGCCGGCGCGAACGGCTCCCACACTCTGGTGGTCTTTTTTACAAATAATGTGCTCAGCGGCAACGCCACTGTCTCGACCGGCACCGGGAGCATCGCCGGCCCGCCCACCTTTAATGGCACCGCCATGACGATCGACCTGACCGGCGTCGCCAACGCGCAGACCCTGACGCTGACCCTGGACAACGTGACCGATAATTTTTCGCAAGTGCTGCCGGCGACGACAATCACGGCGCGCTTTCTCTTCGGCGACGCGAATGGAAGCGGGAGTGTGACTGCATCTGATGTCAGTCAGGCTAAAGCTTTCTCCGGGCAGACCGCGGACGCGATGAATTTCCGCGCCGATTTCAATTTGAGCGGGTCGATTAACGCCTCCGACGTGGGAACCGCGAAGGCGTCGGTGGGGACTGGGCTGGCGGCGGACCGGCTTCGTTGAGCGATCCCTTCTCTATCGTCCTCGGGAAATGGGACGGGATGGAATCGAGGAGGGGGAGGAGGACGACGACGAGGACGACCGCACTAGGGCGAGGCGGTCGGCGGACGAGCTAATTCGGTTTCAAATTGCTCTCGATTGCGTAGCGTGCCGGCCATGTTCACGGCGCGCCATGTCAAACAGAGCAAGCTCCTCCTGCGGCACGCGCAGAAATATCTGCGCTATAAGCGGGATGTCCTGAAAGAAGCCGACCGGGCGGAGTTGGTGGCTCAGACCGGCGCGCTGGAGACGGCTTTGCGGGAGAAAAAGGACGATCGGATCAAGGCCACTGCGGAGGCGCTGGACGCAAAATTGCACGAGCTAACACCGGTGACGTGGGAATCGCATTGGCGGGAAAATGTGGAGGTGATCCTGGTGGCCATCGTGGTGGCGATCGGGATTCGTTCTTATTTTCTGCAGCCGTTCAAGATCCCGACGGGCTCGATGCAGCCGACGCTGAATGGAATCATCGGGCATCCGATGACGGAGCCGCCGCCCAATCTGATTCAGCGCGCGGTCGAGTTTGTAGTCCTGGGGCGGAATTACATCGATGTCGTCTCGCAGGCGGACGATCGGATTGTGCAGATCGTACCGAAGAAGTTTGGCTTCTTTTTCACCTTCTCGCGCATTCTTTGCCAACAGCAGAGCTTTCTGGTGTATGCCGGGCCAGATACGTTACGGCAGGATTTCGGGGTGGCGCCGGGGAGGATTTATCGGAAGGGCGATGTGATCGCGCGGGGGGCGATCGATACGGGCGATCAGGTTTTCGTGGACAAGATGAGTTATAACTTCGTGAAGCCGCGGCGGGGCGATGTCTTTGTTTTCCGGACGGATGGCATCTCGATGATCGCGGCCGATCCGGAGACGGGGGCGCCGTTTTACATCAAGCGGCTGGCGGGGCTGGGCGGCGACGAGATGCGGGTGGAGCCGCCGCGTCTTTTCATCAATGGCGCACCGCCGACGCGGCTCGGGTTCCAACGCGTGATGAGCGCGCGGGATGGCTACCGCGGCTATGCCAGCGCGGGGAATCACCTCTCGGAGCCGCAGCAGGTGTATCGGGTGCCGGAGGATCATTATTTCGCGATGGGGGATAACAGTTACAACAGCTTCGACGGCCGCTATTGGGGCGCGGTGCCGCAGGAGAATCTGGTCGGACGCGGGCTGCTGGTTTATTGGCCCTTTACCCGGCACTGGGGTTTGATCCGGTAGTGGGGAGGAAGAGAGTGATGGAGTAGTGGAGTGAGGGAGTGATGGGAAGGCGCCATGAGTGAGTCCACTACTCCATTACTCCAATACTCCATTTTTACCCCCACGCTCCTGCCGCTGCTCGGCCTCTGCGCGGGCTACGCGCTCGTTCTTTTTTTTAATCCGATCCGCCTCGCGCTCCGGGATGGTTTTCGCTGCATCCTGCGGTTTAAGCGCATCTGGCTTACGTTCGCGCTGCTCGGTTTCGCCTACTCGGTTTTCCGCTTCGCGATTTTCACGCCGGTCCAGCAAGCTTCCGATCTGGATCCACGCCAGCTGGCCACGATCGCGGATTGGAATTGGCCGCGCCTGGCGGAGGTGTGGCGGGAAACGCCGTTGCCTGCGCTGGAGGGCGTGGCGGGGATTTTCGATAATTCCACCACCACCTATCCGCTTTCTATCCTGGCAGCGGTTTTGTTGCTTTGTAATTGGCGCGGTTTACACGGCGCGCTTTTAAAGTCTCTCCGGCAGCGGTTTCGGCTCTGGGGATACTTGATCTATCTGGTCGTGGTGATGAGCGCGATCGCGGCGCTTTTTAAACCGATCGTCTTCTGGCGGCTGCCGGTCTGGCGGACGGTGCTGCCGGAGGCGGCCATCTTCCAGACGGCGGCGACGGTGGATGCGGTGGCGTTTATTTTTGAGTATCTGGTGGGGGTTTATCTGCAGGTGTATTTGATCACGGTGGCGCTGGCCTGGATCAAGGGCTTGAGCTTCGGAGAGGAGGCTTTGTTTCAGTTCGCGGTCCGGCGGTTTAGCTACGTTTTGAAGTGGGCCGGGATTGTGATCGTGATCAGCACGCTGCTGGTGCGGCTGCCGTTATTGCTGGCGTATTTTATCAATTTGCCCGGGGTGCTCGATTACCAGGAGGCGGCGCGCTCCGCGATGAGCGGGTGGTTGATCCTGTTCTGCTCGGTGCAGATCTCGCTCGTCCTGCACAACGAGAATCTGGGCGATGCGGTGCGGGCGCACTGGCAATTTGTGCGGCGGAATGTGGGGCGGCTGGGTTGGTTTTTTCTGATCGGTGCGATGCACTTTTTCTTCCTCGCGGCAGTCGATGCCATTCTGCGCGGAGCGATCGCGGATCGGGTGGCGGGATTGATCATTTGGAAAACGTTCTACGTTTGCCTGCGCGGGCTGGTGACGGGCTGGCTGCTGGCTTCGTGGGTTTGCCTCTTCCGGCACTGCGAGACGGGGCGGATTAATCGGGAGACGTGGATCCGGTATTGAGCGGCGCGTATGCCTCCGGCGGGCGCGGTCGAGCGGAAGCGGGAGGCATGCGCTACCATCCAGGAATGGATGCGGCGAAAATCACCCGGCAAAGCAAGTCGAACCTGGCTCTGGCGTTCATCTCGTTAGACCGGGAGCGGCGCCAGGATGTGACCACGTTCTACGCCTTTTGCCGGGTGATCGATGACATCGCGGATTCGACCGAAGCGAGCACAGCGGAGAAAGCGGACGGCCTGGCGGCCTGGCGGGAATGGCTGGCGGGGCCGGTAGCGGGTGAAGACGCGCTGGCGGCGCCGGTCCGTGGGTTGATGGCGAAGTATCCGATCACGCCAGCGATGTTGGAGGAGATCATCACCGGGGTGGAGATGGATCTGAGCCCGGTGCGCTACGAGACGTGGGAGGAGCTGCGGGTCTATTGCCATCGGGTGGCGAGCGCGGTGGGATTGGTGAGCATCGAGATTTTTGGCTACCGCAATCCGCGTTGTCAGAAGTACGCGGTCGAGCTGGGGCTGGCTTTGCAGACGACGAACATCATTCGCGATGTGGGGAAGGATTTGCGGCTGGGGCGCATTTATTTGCCGGTGGAAGAGATGCGGCATTTCGGTTACTCCGAAGAGCTGTTGCGGCAGGAGCGGCGGAACGATGCTTTTCTCGGTTTGATGAAATTCCAGGCGGAGCGTTCGAGCGCTCTTTATCGCTCGGCCGCGGCGCTGCTGCCGCCAGAGGACCGGCGTCCGATGGTGGCGGCGGAGATCATGGCTTCGGTCTATCGAACGCTCTTGGAGCGGATCAACACGGACGGGTTTCGGGTTTTCGAGAAGGAATATCGGCTGGGACGCCTGGCGAAGGGGTTGCTCGTTTTGCGTCGTCTGCTGGGGCGATAAGAGCGGGCGGCGGGTGAATAGGAGAGGGAGAAAATCGTCAGAGCGTAGATACGTTCTCCACCCGGCGGGCGATTCCGCTTGTGGGGTGAACGTTTCCTCGACACAAAACTAATATGAAAAAATTCAGCACAGTTGCAGTGGCAGCGACCGCCCTGGCGGCGCTTGCTCTCAGTTCATGTGATACACCCACCGGCCAGGGCGCGGGTATCGGCGCGGCGACGGGCGCGTTGGTCGGCGCGGCTGCCACCGGGAACGTCCGGGGCGCGGCCATCGGCGCAGGCATCGGCGCCGGCACCGGAGCGCTCGTCGGCGCGGCCGTGGAAGCGGATGAGCGCGGCTATTATGAAGGCCACGAAACCAGCTACTATCCGTATGGACGGCGCTCTGGAAATGGGCTCGTGCGCAGCCCGTATCCTCCGAATGCGCTCGTGGATACCCGCGGCATTCCGCGCGGCGCGCTGGTGCGCGATCCTTCGACCGGACGCGTCTTCCGCAAGCCGTAAGGCGAGCGACAGAAAAATTGAGCGGGTTGATCCGGCGCGGGCCGGGTCAACCCGTTCTCTTTTGCAGCGCGTCGACCAGGCGCTGCGCTTCTTCGGTCATCTTGGCCAGCTCGGGCCAGGCGCGGTGATAGTTCTCGCCGGGCAGTTTGCGGGTGGCGTCGAAGCCCATGTGCGAGCCGATATTCTGTGCGCTGGGCGCGTGATCAAGCGAATCGCTCGGATTGCGGATGATGGTGCTATCGCGCTCCGGATCGGTATTCGCGCAGAGCCGGAAGAGCACCTCGCTGGTGTTGTGCACATCGCAATCGTCGTCCACCACGATGATGTATTTGCTGAACATCATCTGCCCCATCCCCCAGAGGCCGTGCATGATCTTGAAGGCTTGATACGGATACTGCTTTCGGATGCTGACGAAGACGAGATTATGGAAAACGCCTTCCGGCGGGAGCGTCATGTCGACCAGCTCCGGGAAGTTCATTTTGAAAACGGGCAGGAAAACGCGCACGCTCGCGTCGCCCATGTAGAAATCTTCCATCGGCGGAATGCCGACGATGGTGGCGGGATAAACCGCCTCGCGCCGATGGGTGATCGCGGTGAGATGGAAGACCGGGTAATCCTCCAGCGGCGTGTAGAACCCGGTGTGATCGCCGAACGGCCCCTCCGCTCGCGTCTCTCCCGGCTGGACGTAGCCTTCGAGCACGAAATCCACGTCCGCCGGCACCTCGAGATCGATCGTCTTGCACTTCACCAGCTCGACGGATTTCTTGCGAATGAAGCCGGCGAAAAGGATCTCATCCAGCCCGTCGGGCAACGGCGCGGTCGCGGCAAAAGTGTACGCCGGATCGCCGCCCAGGCAGACTGCCACCGGCATGCGTTCCCCGCGCTCGTAGTAAACCTTCCCGTGACGCGCGCCCACTTTGTGCACCTGCCAATGCATCCCGGTGGTGCGTTCGTCGTAGACCTGCATCCGGTACATCCCCAGATTGCGCGCGCCAGTCTCCGGATCGCGCGTATGCACATTCGGCAGCGTCACAAACCGTCCGCCATCCTTCGGCCAGCACTTCAGGATGGGCAGATCAGCCAGGGTCAGTCCGTTGGACGTTGGACGTTCCTCTTCCAAAATCTCCACCACCTCCTGACAAGCCGCCTCCCGCACCTTCTTCGGCCGCGCATGGAGCAGATTGATTCCCTGCTTGAGCAGGCTCCACCCCTCGCGCAAATCGGTCGGCGGTTTCGCCTTCAGAATCAGCTGAATCTCCTGCGCGAGGTCTTCGATCCGGTTTAGCTTTAACGCCAACGCCATTCGCTTCACCGAGCCCATGGTGTTGATGGCGAGCGGGAACTTCGATTCCCGCCCTTCAATCAGCGGCTTCTCGAAGAGCAACGCCTTCCCGCCGCCCGCCGCTTTCATTTCGCGATTGGCCCATTCCGCGATCAGCAGTTCGGTTTCGACCGGAACCGTGATGCGCTGCAATTCACCCGCGCGATCAAGCGCTTCGACAAATTGCCCGAAGGAAGAGTAGGCCATGAGAAGAGCCATGGTAGCGCAAGCTTCCAACTTGCACATCCTCACAGACCGCGGCTTTACCGCGCCCGCTACTGGCCCTTAATAAAACCGCGGCGCCGGCAGAAACTGGAAGGCGATTACGCGCCCGTCCTGGAACGAAACCGTCCGCTCAGGATAGCGGACGATGTTGGCGCGATTATAAAAAAATGGATCGTAAAACGGATCGTACAAGTATCCGCCGCGCGCGAAGCGGCCGCGCCGTCCTCCGTAAAAGCCCACCCCGATGCCGTAACCGTAGGGCCGCCCATAATAGAACGGTCCCGGGTAATCGCCCGATGTCGTGCCGTCGTAAATCCATGTTTCCACAATTCGCCCGCGGTTCCGTCCCGGCAGACGGGAACTGGGCGCGCCCCAGGCGATATAAACCGCATCCCGCGACATCCCTTCGCGGATTTTTCCCTGCTGGACGAGGGCCTGATCGCGGGGCGAGAGGGTGCGATAGGCTTCCGGCTTTTCTTGAATGCGAGTCTCCAGCGTGGTGCAGCCGGTGACGACGAGAGTGAGGGAAACCGCGCAGGCGATCAGCGCCTGACGAATAAAACGACGCTTCATGCGAAAGATTAAGCGGCTGGTCTGAGAGCGTCAACCGAGGTGACCGGGCGCTGGACGGCGCCTTGCTCTCGCGCGCACCGCCTTCTACCTTTGCCGCGCATGGAAGATCGCTACGGGCATCGCATTTCTTATCTGCGCGTTTCCATCACGGATCGTTGCAATGAGCGCTGCACCTACTGCATGCCGCGCGAACTGCAGGAATGGTTGCCCCGGGAGGGCATCCTGACTTTTGAGGAAACACTGCGCCTCATCCGGGTGTCCGCGCGCCTCGGCGTGCGCAAGGTGCGCGTGACCGGCGGCGAACCACTCACCCGCCGCGATGTCCTGCCGTTCATGCAGGAACTCGGACGCGTCGACGGGATTGACGATATCGGACTGTCGACCAACGGGACCTTGCTCACCCGCGAGGTGGAGCCGGGCCTCCCGATGGCGCAGGCCCTCCGCGCTGCTGGCGTGCGCACGGTCAACGTCTCGTTAGACACGCTGGAGCGCGAGGCTTATCGCGCGGCCACGGGGCGCGATTTTCTGCCGGCTGCGCTGGCGGGGATCGAGGCGGCGATCGCCGCTGGCTTCGAGCAGATCAAACTGAACTGCGTCCTGATGCGCGGGCGCAATGAAGATCAGCTCATCCCGCTGGTCGAGTTCGCAGCGGAGCGCGGGCTGCTCCTGCGTTTCATCGAGTTGATGCCGGTGAGCACCACCGAAGTCCTGGCGGAGGAGAATTTTTTCCCGATCCGCTCCGCGCAACGCCTGCTCGAAGCAAACTACGGCGCCTTAATCCCCGAGCCGCAGTTCCGCACCAACGGCCCGGCCAGCTATTACCAAATCCCGGACCGCGAACAGCGGGTCGGCTTCATCGGCGCGATGACGAATCTGCATTTCTGCGAGAACTGCAACAAACTACGCCTGACCTGCGATGGGAAACTGCGGCCGTGTCTCGGGAGTTATCTCGAGTTCGATATCATGCAGGTGATGCGCGCCGGGGCCACGGACGAAGAGCTGGCGCGTTTCTTCCTCGATGTCGTGGAGCGAAAGCCGGAACAGCACGATTTCCGCACCACCTATCAGCCGGGGCGGAAGATGGTGGCGATCGGCGGCTAACGAATGGATCAGCTCTCGCACATCGCGGCGGACGGGAGCGCGCAGATGGTGGACGTATCGGCCAAGCCGGTCAGCGTGCGCGAGGCGATCGCGAGCGGGCGGATCGCCTTGCGGGCGAAGACGCTGGCGTTGATCGCCGAGAATCGGATCGCGAAAGGGAATGTCTTTGCGACCGCGCGCCTGGCTGGCATCCAGGCGGCGAAGCAGACATCGCAGCTAATCCCGCTCTGTCACAATTTGAATCTAAGCCACGTGGGCGTAGACCTGACGGCCACGGACGACGGCGTGGAAGTGCGATGCACCGCGCGG
>JBBSLZ010000010.1:0-27578 GCA_038233435.1 Chthoniobacterales bacterium | reverse complement strand
GGCGCGAAGCCGAAGCCGCCGCCAGCCTCGATCACCCGAACATTCTGCCCATCCACGAGGTCAGCGAAAGCGAAGGCCTGCCGTTCTTCACCATGAAGTACGCCACTGGCGGCAGCCTCCAGCAGGCCGCGCCGGCCTTAAGTGCCGAGCCGCGAGAATGCGTGCGCCTGCTCGCAAAACTCACGCGCGCCGTCGCCTACGCGCACCGCGAGGGCATCCTCCATCGCGATTTAAAGCCAGGAAACATCCTTCTCGACGGCCGCGGCGAACCGCTCGTGAGCGACTTCGGCCTCGCCAAGTGGATCGACGCAAATAGCGACCTGACCCGCAGCCTGACTGTCTTCGGCACGCCCGGATACATCGCCCCCGAGCAAGCCCAAGGTCCCGCCGCCGCGCTCACCCCCGCGGCCGATATTTACAGCCTCGGCGCAATCCTCTTCGACCTCCTGACCGGCCGCCCACCCTTTCTCGGTGAGCACGCCCTGGCCGTCATCCGCGAAGCCGCCGAGAAACCGGCGCCCAAACTGCGCACCCTCCTCCGCGCCGCCGATCGCGATCTGGAAACAATCTGCGCCAAATGCCTCGAGCGCGAGCCGCGCACCCGCTACCGCTCGGCCAGCGACCTCGCGGACGACCTCGAGCGCTGGCTGGAAGGGCGAACCATCGTCGCCCGGCCGGTTTCTCCTCCGGCCCAACTGTGGCGCTGGGCGCGGCGAAATCCCACTCTCGCCGGCGCGCTCGCCGTATGCGCGATCATTGGCGCAACAGCGCTGCTGCGTGAGACCCGGCGGCTGCATCTCTTAGGGGAGGTCTACGAGGCCCAGGCCCAGGCACGCAGCATCGCGATCCTGCCCTTTTTAAATCTGGATAATGCCGAAGCAGACTTCGCTTCCGCGGAATCGGTAGCCGTAGCGTTGCGGCCAGCCCTGGCCGGGATGGGACCATCCAGGATAGTCCTAGTTCCCCATGCGCCGGCGCACTGGACCGGCACTGGAAACGTAGACGAAGTCCGATCGACTGGCCGGCAAACAGATAGTCGCGCGATCTTAAGCGGGACCGTGCGACGCGCCCAGGATGGCCTCCGCGTTTCGCTGCATCTCACTTCTGCCAATGGCGCCGATGCCTTGGGCCACTGGCTCGTGAAAGGGCGGGATATGGACCGGGAATTTGCCGCCACCATCGTTCGGCAGGCCGCCACGGATATCTATCACGCGACGGACGCACCGACCGGGCCAGATGCAGTCCCTCGACTTCCGGCCCAGGATCCGGGATGGAAGACCGAGGCATCGCGTGCTTCTTTGAACGCCGGACGGTTGTTACTCGATCGCCGAACAATCGTCGATACCGATCGGGCTATCGCTTCGTTTGAAGCCGCGATTCGGGTCGAGCCCCGATCCATCGAGGCGCGCTCGTACCTGGCCATGGCGTGCATAGGGAGAAACTTTTTACGAGCTGACCCGGTCCTGGCCGATCGAGCGACGGAGGTTGCACGCGAAGCGTTGACCTTGGCCCCCGACAATCCCACGGCGCATCGCGGTCTTTGCGCAATTTACACTTTTATGGGGCGAAACCGCGACGCCTTGGAGCACGGCCTCCGCGCCCTGGAAGCGGGCGATACGAGCGAGCGAGCTTTTGGGCAAATTGCTTACGCCTGGAAACAGCTGGGACGTCCCGACAAGGCGATCAGGTGGCTCATGGCCGCCAAGGTGAGTCCAACACAGCCTGCCGACTATGAGGCCCTCATCGGAGACTGCTGGGCGGCGTTGGGCGACGACGAGAAAGCGGCCGATTCTTACGAAGCCGCCGCCCGCTTTCGACCCGACCTGCCCGAAGGCTGGCTGGGTCTATGCCATTTGAAGCTGCTCCGGGGAGAGTTTGAGGCCGCGCGCGCCATCTTCCGAGAGCGATCCGCAGAGTTCACTGCTTTCCCGGTCGCGCGCCAGATGCAGGCGCACATCGAGTTCTTCAGTCGGAATGATGCGGAAGCGGTGCGGGCCTACCGCGAACTTCATCGCGACGACCCACTCGGGACGGGCAGGCAACAGTATGGCGCCATTAGTTATCGAGCGGCGCTGGCTCGCCTCCTCACTCATTCGGGCCAATCCACTGACGCTTTACAATTCCTCGAAGAATGTCGCGCCCAGGATAGTGCGGAGTTGGCCCAGGCCCCAGAAAATCCAGAGACACTTTATCGTCTCGCCGCGACTGAGGCACTCCGGGCTGATCATGAAAGCGCCCTTAACTATCTGGCGGCGAGCATCGCCAGTGGATGGATTGATTACCGGTCGCCTCGACTGGATCCGCGCTTTGATGCGATTTCGAACGATCCCCGCTTCACCAGAATTCTTCACGATCTGGCGGCCCACGTCGCGGATCTCAGACAACAACAGCCCGCCGGGCAAGTCGCATTAACCAAGGAAAAGGATCTCCAATGAACAATGACAACCCTATGACTGACAACGACTGGTTCGACACTATCAACGAGACAAAAAAACAGCCGCGGCGCGACGCTGCTGACGAATTCCTGGAAGACATCTCGAAAGATCCGGGACTGCGCACGCGAGTCTTGAAAAGCGACGAGGAAGCGCGAAAAGAATTCACCGCTCGCTACAAAAAGGCCACGGGTATTGATATTCCCCCAGAAGTCCGGGTGATCTGCGTCGACCCGGACCTAGCCGAGCGCGGCAAACTCGTCGTATTCCTTCTCCCGACGATAGAAGAAACCGACGAAAATGCGCCGGCCATTCGACCGACATGGGGCGAGGGCTGGATTGCCGCCTGGCAGCCTTACTAAGACTCCTTGGCCGGATGACACCGCACCTCACCTCCGGACAGAATCGTTACTGCCGTCTTTTTCCGCCAGCTGGGGAACGGCCGGACCTGAGCACCGAAGATGGCCTGGAAGTGATCCGATCGCTTTTCCAGTTGGCCAAGGGGATGAAGGATGACGGGACAACTTTGCAGCCGGGCGGATCGCGTTTTGCAATCAGCGCCGGCTACACTTACTTCGGCCAATTCCTCGACCACGATCTTACCCACGATCGCAGCAGCGCGAGCGACGCCTGGTCGCTGGAGCCGGAAGAAATACTGAACGAGCAGAGCTGCCGTTTGGACTTGAGCCATCTTTACGGAAGGGGTCCGTGGGATCGGATTGACCGCCGCCTCTACACCGGGATTCGCCTAAGGGTCGGCGCCGTCTGCGTGCCGAGAAAACGCATGTTCGCTCCGCAACGCCGTTCGTTCGATGTCGCCGTCGGTCCCGATGGCCCGCTCGTGGCCGACAAGCGAGCCTGCGAAAATGTCATCCTCCGCCAGCTCACGGCTGTGTTTTGTCGACTGCACAATCTCGCGGTCGACCAGTTCAGTAGTGACTATTCGGACGACAAAGAACTCTTCGAGCGGGCCCGCCTTCAGACCACCTGGCAATTTCAACGCCTTGTTTGGGAAGATTATCTGCCTCGCGTTCTCTCGCCCGGAGTCTATGCCAAGGTCTTCCGTCGGCGGCAGCCTTCGATTGATTGGAAGGTATTCTCCATTCCGGTCGAATTTTCCGTAGCCGCCATGCGCTTCGGACATAGCATGGTCCGCGAGAGATACTTTCTCTCCGAGAGAGACTTTTGCCTCCGCGACCTTCTTAAACACGGCCAGCAGGCGACGTCATTGGATGCCACCTTGGAGATTGATTGGGGACGTTTCGTGCAAAATGCGAGCGCCACCGCGCCGTCCGCAGTCACGGCCCAACCGATCGATACCGGCATCACCGAGGCTCTGCACCATATTCCCCTCGCCACCATTCAGTTGTTCAACAGTGCGGACTTTTCCCTGGTGCCGCTGCACAAAGTGTTCACCGAATCGGGCGGTCTCCCGCTGCCCTTCCTGAGCCTTCTCCGCGCGGCAGGGCTTCGACTTCCCTCCGGCCAGACGGTCGCCGAAGCCTTCGGCGAACCTGTCTTGGACGACACCGAGCTGGCTTCCCTACCCAACGGGCACCAGGTGGCGTCGGCAGGCGCCGTCCTCCTGGAGAAAACGCCCCTTTTCTACTACATCCTGCGAGAGTCGGAAATTCGATGTAACGGAAATCGACTGGGCCCAACGGGTAGCCATCTGGTCGCAGAAACTATCTATGGCTCTCTGCTGCACGATCCGAACTCCATTCTGAATCATCCCGGGATGGATTGGTGCGAGAGTTCCGCACCCGGGAAGGCAGGCGGCATTTGCCGCCCTTTGTGGAATTTGCGCGGGGGTCGCCAGCCGATCCTGTCATTGCGCGAGCTGCTCTTTCACTCTCCCGGATTTCCGGCGGCCGCGTGATGAGAAGCGTGCAATAATCGGATCGCGGAGACACGGAGGGACACGGATGAAAACAGCAATGTCACAGAGCCGCGAGCCCCGCCCGGAACCACCTCAGCCGATGCGAAAACGCAGGTCGCGGATGATTTTGGCGCCAAATCGTTGCTTCAGTTTCCGCAGGATTTCCGCTTTCGAGATGGTTTCGAATTGATAGTGCAAGGCGGGTTGCAAGACCCTTACCACAAGAACGCCTTCCCGAAGGCTCTGCGGCGCGGAGTGGGCGGCAATGAAATCGCCCACGATCTGTCGCCACGCCGCAATCACCTCGGTTTCCTGCAGGCGCTCGCGGAGGCCATACTCTTGCATCAACTTCGGGAGCAAATCGCCCGGCGATTGCCAGCGATCCGGCCGGTCTCTTTTCTCCGGCAGACCGCGCCACTCTGCCAGCACGGCAGAGCGCAGGGCAGGGTTCATCCGAGTCTTCGGTCTCAATACTTCCGCCGCATGTTGCTCGGCAGAATATTTAGCTCGGTCCGATACTTGGCCACCGTTCGGCGCGCGATCGGGATGCCGCGTTCACTCAAAATTTCGACAATCTCTTTGTCGCTCAAAGGCGAACTGCCATCCTCGTCGCGGACCAGAATTTGAATCGCTTCTTTCACGCTCGTGTTGCTCATCGCCTCTCCGCTCGAAGTCTGATACCCGGGGGTGAAGAAATACTTCATCTCGTAGACGCCCTGCGGCGTCGACATGTATTTGCCGGAGATGGCGCGGCTCACGGTCGTCTCATGCACGCCCACGACATCGGCGATTTGCACCATCGTCATCGGTTTCAAGTGCGCGCTGCCTTGATCGAGAAACTCGAGCTGCCGTTTCACAATCTCGTGCGCGATGTTCGAAATGGTTTGCTGCCGCTGGTGGATCGATTTGATCAAAAACTTTCCGCTCCGGATTTTATCTCGGATGTAGTCCTTCACTTCGCTCCCGTTCCCATCCTGCGACATGATGTCTTTGTAGGTGTTACTGATGCGCAGGTGCGGGATTTGTTCGCCGTTTAGGATGATCTGATACTCGCCATCGATCTTCTCCACGGTCACATCGGGGAGGACATAATTTTGCGGTGACTCGGCAAAGATCTGGCCCGGCCGCGGATCGAGTTGAGCAATGCTGTTCGCGCACTTTTGCACCTGCTCGGCGCTGAGGCCCATCTTCCGCGCAATCTCGGGGAAGCGGCGCTTGCCCAGATCGAGCATATGCTCGGCGATAATCTTGTATTCGAGGCTGCTTTGCCGGCCGTCGCGTTTCAATTGAATGAGCAAACATTCGCGGAGATCGCTCGCGCCGACGCCGGGCGGATAGAAGCTTTGCACGAGCGTTAACATGTGCTCGAACTCTTCCTGCGGGATGCCCGTGTTCATTGACATGTCCTCGGGCGAGGACTGGAGAAAACCGCTGTCGTCAATATTGCCGATGATAACCTCGGCGACCTTCCGGTCTCCGGTGTTGAGCGCGGTCTGATTTAACTGCCCCATCAGATGCTGCTGCAGGGTTTCCTGGGTGGCGATGGAATCGAAGAAAAACTGCCGCTTTTCCTCCTCGTCCTGCGAGCGGGCGCTGAAACTGTTCGATTGCGCCATGTAATCGCGCCACTCGTCATCCAGCTTCGCCAGTTGATCGAATTCCTCTTTGAATTCCTCGTCCGCCGTTTCGCTCTTCGGCTCTTCGCCTTCGTCCGAGCCGATCTCCGTGGCCAGCTCTTCCAGGACCGGATTCGTCTCCATTTCCTGTTGCACCAGATTCCGCAACTCCAGCAGCGGCGCTTGCAGAATAAGCAGGCTCTGTTGCAACTGCGGCGCAAGCACCTGTTGCATCGACAGGTTCTGCGATTGGTGCATTCCTTGGCCAGCCATTAGGAGGAGGGTACGCAGCGAATCATCCGTTACGCAAGCAATTCCCGCGCCGCACGCGACGGTGCCCCCATTTCCTGCCGGCCTCGGGGAATGCGACTTGCTCTAAAGCGTTGCGTCATTTGCCTCACATGAAACGAACCGCCTTCCTTGCCTGCCTTCTCTTCACCAGCCTTGCGCCCGTCCGCGGCGCCGAGCCCGCTCCGCCTCCGTTCGATCCCCAAATCCTCGCCGCGATCAAGGAACTCCAAGCCCAGCAAACTGCGATCGCAGATAGTCAGGCCAAGATCGAAGAAAAGCTCGCGCTCGTGGCCGAGGCCGTCCGCGTCGCGCGCATCTATTCCAGCCGATCTGGCAACTAAACGACGCTCATGAAATCCATCGCCTGTGCATGCCTTCTTCTCGGCTCCCTCAGTCTTGCTTCAGCCCAGACGCCGATCCCCATCGTCGTTCAAGCCGCCAACGCGGCACCAGCTCCCGCCGCTCCCGCCGTCGCTCAAACTCCGGCAGCGGACCCCGCGATCGCAGCCGTTTTGAAGACGCTAAAAGATCTAAGGGCCGCCAACGAAGAAGTGCTTCGCAAGCAAGCTGCCACCCTACAGCAGCTCGACGAACTACAGAAGGCAGCCGAGCAACTCAAAATTTACAGCAAGCGCGGTTAAGTCGCCCGCGCGGCCAGCGCGCCGTTACTTCTTACTCTTCGGCTCTACTTTTCGATAAAGCGTGGCCATGCTGATCCCCAGCATGCTGGCCGCTTTCTCGCGCGAGCCGTCGCAATGATTCAAAGTCGCATCGATATAGCCGCGTTCCTGCTGCTGGATATACTCGTCCAGCGATTGCCCGACCGGCATGCTGGCAGCCGCCTGGTCCGCCTTCTCGCCGCGCGCATGTGCCACGATCTGCGGCGGCAAATCGCTCGGCAAGATCATCTCATGGTCGCATAGGGCGCAGGCCCGCTCGATCGCATTCTCCAGCTCGCGCACGTTCCCGGGGTAATCGTAAAGACCCAGAATCTCGACCGCCTTCGGGTCGATTTTCTTCGGCTCACCCCCGGCCGAACTGGCCTGCTTCTGGAGAAAATGATTCACCAAAAGCGGCACATCCTCGAGCCGTTCCCGGAGAGGCGGGATCTCAACTGGGATCACCGCCAGCCGGTAATAAAGATCCTCCCGGAAGGTGCCATCCTTCATCTTCGGCTGGAGCGCTTCGTTCGTGGCCCCGACCACCCGCACGTTCACCGGCGAGCTTTTGTTATCGCCCACCCGGCGCACTTCCCGCTCTTGCAGCACGCGCAGAAGTTTCGTCTGCAACGAGGTCGCCATCGAGTTCACTTCATCGAGGAAGATCGTGCCCAGATTTGCCTCTTCAAAAAGACCGCGTTTATCCGCCACTGCTCCGGTGAACGCACCTTTTTTGTGACCGAATAATTCCGACTCGAGCAGGTTCTCCGGCAGCGCGCTGCAGTTGATCGCGACAAACGGATGATGCTGCCGATTGCTGTTAAAATGCAGCCCGCGGGCGACCAGCTCCTTGCCCGTCCCGCTCTCGCCTTGGATCAGCACTGTGCTGTCGGTATTCGCCACTTTGTTGATCAAATTGTAAACCTGCTGCATCGGCCGGCTGGTGCCGATGATGTTCTCGAAGCGATACTTATTCTTGAGTTCTTTCCGGAGGTAGACGTTCTCCCGCAGCGCCGCCTGGTAATCGAGCGCTCGTTGCACCGTCATCTGCAACTCATCGATTTTAAACGGCTTCGTCACGTAATCGTAAGCGCCCATCTTCATCGCCTCGACCGCCGTTTCGACCGAAGCGTAGGCCGTGATCAAAATCACCGCCGTCTGCCGGTGATGCTCACGCACATGACGCAGGACATCGAAGCCCGTCATCGTCTCCATTTTGATATCCGCGATCACCACCTGCGGCGCGATCGAATCGAGCTGCTCGATCGCGCGCGGCGCAGAGTTGAACGGGAACACCTGATGTCCTTTTTCCCGGCAAAGCGTGACGATCACCTCCACCATGGCAGGCTCGTCGTCTATAATGATGATTTTGGCCATAATCGCAGGGCGGAGAATATTGCAGAATTGAGAAAAAGGAAACAGAAACGAGAAAATACCTAACCGGCGGCTGCCGCGATGCCATCGAGCATCCGCCAGGGAACTTGATCCGTGAAGGAGACGATCTCTGCCTCCACTTCTTTTAACGCCCCCGTGCAAGGCACCGCGATGATGTCCGCGAAAAAACCACCTGCCAATCGGCCCAGCGCCTCTTCCATCCCCAGCGCCGCCGCTCCATTCACCGTCGCCATTTCCAAAATCTGAAACGCCGTCAGCGTCGGGTAGGTTTCCCAAAGCTGACGCATCTCCGCAAAGAGGCTCAAATCGTCGTTGCTCGCCAGGCTATCCGTCCCGAGGCACACCTTAAAACCGAGCCCGCGTAGCTCTTTCAGCTGAAAAGGAGAGTGCCCGAAATAACGGTGACTCCGCGGGCAATGCACCACCTGAAAGCGGGGCCCGCGCGCCAGCAAGCCGAGGTCGCTACCAGTCAGCTCATTCAAATGTGCGACAATCCAACGCGCCTCCAGCACGCCGCTTTCCGCCAGCCAGGCCAGCGGCGTCCCGCGGCCGCAGTCCGCCATCGGCCGGCCGATCTCCTGCAAAAAATCAAAGAGCGCTCCGTTTCCAGTCTTGAACATGGCCATCTCCTCCGCCGCCTCCGCCAGATGAGTCGTCGCCGGAATGTTCCGCGCCCGGGCAAGAGCCGCCGTCCCCGCATACAACTCCTGAGAAGCAGTAAACGGCGCATGCGGTGCCAGCCCCACCCCGCCCAGACCTCGCCTCGTCTTCTCCAATCCATCCAAAACTTCTCCCGCCGACACGCCCGTCCGCACATCGATCATCTCCGCAAACCACCACGTCCGCAGCGGCAGCTCGCCCACCTCGCCGATCAACTCCGGAAACGCCTCCAGGTTCGCTACCGTCGTCGTCCCGAACTTCGCCGCCTCCGCCGCCCCCGCGCGAATCGAGCGCACGTAATCCGCCGGCCCGAGCGCCGCTTTGCACGCATTAATCTCGCGAATCCAGCCCGCAAAAGAAGACGGCCGCGCGATCGCGCCGCGCAGATTTGTGTAATCGAAATGACAATGCGCGTTTACCAACCCCGGCAAGAGCGCCCGCTCCCCCAAGTCCGTCACCACGCCCGCATTCCGAGCTCGTACCTGCGGCCACGAGCCCACATCCACGATCCGATTCCCGGCGATCGCCACCGCACCATTCGCGATCGGCTCCCCCGCCATTGTCACCACCGCCCGCGCCCGAATGATCATAACGGCAGCGTCTTTATTCGCTCTCTGCCTTCACTGCCGTGCGCGCCGCGGCTACCAAAAGATTGCACGCCTCCTGGCAAAGCAACGGCACCACTTCCTCTCCGCGTCCGGTCTGATCGTGAGCGGGCGCAAACTTACTCTCCGGAAGCTGCCCCGAAGCCGGGCGCCCGCTCCCGTCTTGCTTCCACAAAATTGTCCGCAGACATCCGCCCTCCGAGCGGCAAAACCCAGCCACCAACTCATCCGCCTTGGCCTCCGAAATTCGCGCCGCCACCCGATACATTCCCGTCTGCCGTTCAAGCGTCTCGCGGAATGGCGTCGCCACCAGCACCTCTCGGCGAAACGCCATCAGGGCAGCCATTCGCCCAGGATAAAAAAAATCGATCGCCCGCCGCGCCTCCGTCAGAGTCGGCAATAAAAGTTGCCAGCCATGCCGCAGATTGGGCGCCGTCTTCAGCGGTCGGTATTTTCCGGCATCGTCAAAGCGAGCAATCTCCACCGCCGCCTCCGCCTCGGATTCCGCCCGCAGATCCTCTCGGCCTCCATCATCTCGGTGGCGCAGGTCGAACCCACTCCCGACTGCATCCGTCAGAACAATCTCTCCGATCCGACACGGCCGTGCCGCCAGAAGATCAGCGGGCGACTCGATCCCCGCGGGTTGCTTCACTTAAAAGCGCGCCCCATCAACATCGCCACCCGCTCCAGCACCTCGCGATCCTCGTCCCCGAACGCCGCCAGCTTCTTGCTCTCAGCCGCGATCACTCCCACCACTCGCTCCGTCTGGCTGAACACCGGAACCACAATCTCCGAAAGCGTCGTCCCGAAGGTGGGCAGATAGCGCGGATCCTTCCGCACATCATCCACCACGATGGTGGCGCGCGCTTCCACCGCCGCCCCGCAGAGACCCTGCGTCGCCGGAAAGCGCGGATAACACGGCGGATCGTCCCCCGTCCCAGCCACGATCACCAGATCGCCGCGCGTTAAATTATACACGCCCACCCAACGATAATCGCGCGCCGCGCGAATCATTTCCGCCATCTGCTTCACATCCTCCGCCCCTTTCGCGCCCGCGAGAATAAAAGCGCCCAATTCCTGGAGCATCTGGATGGTGGCCGGTTCTTTCAAAACTTCTTACCCTCGCGCAAAAGCCTCGCCGCGCGAGGCCGGATCGTGAGCCCGCGTCTCTGTCTGCGCCAGAAGCAGATCCGCCAGTCGCGCATCCGTGCCTAACGAGCTGGCATAATAGAGCAACCGATCCTGCAACTGGCGCGGATTGCGCCGAAAAATCTCGCCCGCGTCTTGCTCCGCGGCCGCCGAACCCATCGGCTCCGGCATCATCCCCAGCAACACCGGAATGTCCTCGTAGCTATGCAAGCCATCGGAGATGAAGAAAGGAACCACCACCACATGAAGAGTATTTGTAAGTTTCGCCCAGTCCGCCACCAGCGGCGCCTCTTCCATATAGACATTCAATACCGCTGCGTAGCGGCCCAGCTGGCGGATCTTCTCCACCTCCCGTTTCGCCGCCACCGCGCTGTTATCGTTCAGGCTCGTTCCATGGCCCACAATCAGCAGACTCGTCTCGCTTTCCGGCACCCCCGGCGCCACCGCCCGCGCCCGCTCCAGCAAAAGCTCCGTCATCGCCGGATGATTCCCTACCGGCTCGCAATATTTCCAAACCTGTCCATCCTCTCGCTCCGTCACCGCCCCCTCTAGCTCCAGCTCACGCGGAATCACCGTCTCCGTGAAATATCCCTCGCTGATGAAATTCGGCACCACCAACACCTCCTCGATGTCCGCCTCCTGGAAAAGGTAACGCGCATCCCGCAGACTCGGCTCCTCCTTCCAAAAGCAGCAGGCCACCTCCGCAAAAACACCACGCCGCCTGATTTCCGCCGCGTGCACCAGACTGGGCGCGCTCGAATCCGGATTCACCGTCGAGCCATGTCCCACGATCAGCAGAGCACTCTTCGATTTCATTAGTCCCCGCTTTGATCCTCTGGCGCCGGCGCCTCATCCTCCGCTGCGCGCGACCGTCTCTTCCCGTTGCTGCCCACTCCCTTATAAACCTCGCGAAAAATCTTCCCGATCATCGGCGCCGCATTACTGCCCCCGTGGACGTTCGCGCCCACATCGCCCTCATAGAGCGCCGCAAACGCGTACTGCGGCTGCACCGCTGGCACGAACCCCGTGAACCACGCCGCCGTCCGTTCCTTCGTCTTCGGTCCCCACTGCGCCGTCCCGGTCTTCCCCGCTACCGCCACGTTATCCACCCCGGCCTGATGCGCCGTGCCCGTCGGCGCACTCACCACATCCATCATCGCCTCGTGCAACTGCGCTATCGTCCGCGCCGAAGCATCGATCGTCCGCTTCTCCCGCACCTGGTACGCGGTCACGATCTCATTCGACAATGTCTGCACCTGCTGCACCAGCCGCGCCTGCAGGAAAGTTCCCCCGTTCCCCACGATCGCCATCGCCTGCGCCATCTGCAGCGGCGTCACCTCGATGTCGCCCTGCCCGATCGACATGTTCGCGATGTCCCCGTTCAGAATCTTCCGACCATGCGCCCCCTTCATGTATTCATCCGTCGGAATGCGCCCCTCCACTTCCCCCCGGAGCGGGATGCCCGCCTTGGCGCCGAAGCCCATCTTCTTCGCCCAATCGATAATCGGATCCGCCCCCATCTTGATCCCCGCCTGGTAAAACCAGGTATCGCACGACTCCGTGAACGCCTGCACAAAATTCAACTCTCCCCGATCCACCTTCTTCCAATTCCGAAACGTCACGTTCCCCACCTGCAGCGCGGGCACGCATTGGAAAGTATCGTCCGGCGAGACTGCCCCGCTCTCCAGCGCCGCGATTCCCACCGGCACTTTGAAAACCGAGCCCGGCGGATACGAAGACCGAAACGCGCGCGGCAAGAGCGGGATATTCGGGTCATCCTGCAGTTGCTTAAACTTCTCCGTCGAGATGCTCGGGATAAACGAGTTCGGATTATACGTCGGCCACGAGGCCATCGCCAGGATGTCGCCCGTGTTCGGCTCCATGATCACGATCGCCCCCCGCTTCGCCTTCGCCTCCAGCGCCTTCTCCGCCAATTCCTGCAGCCGCAAATCAAGTGTCGTCACCACCGTGTAACCAGGAATCGGCGGCGTCACGATCTTCTCCGAAGTCTTCCGCCCATCCTTGTCGAACGTGATTTTATACTCGCCATGCTGCCCGGTCAGCATCGTGTTAAAAGTCTGCTCCAGCCCATCGCGCCCCTCCGTTTCCGGCCACAGCACCTCGTGGTTATCGATGATCCCGTCCGGTATCCGCCCCGTCTTCCCGCTATAGCCGATGATGTGGCCCGCCAGCCGCCCGTTCGGATACACCCTGATATAAATCGGCCGCAAAATCATCTCTGGCGGCAACTTCCGCGCCAGCCCGTGGGTCTCCTCTTCAGTCAAGTTCTGCGCGATCTCGAAGGGCAAAATGCCCCGATTATGGTAGTGCCGCAGAATCAAAGCGTCCGCGACCCGCAGCGATCGCCCCAGCAATTTCTCCGCCGCCTGAATCTTCTCCCGCGCATACGCCAGCGCCTGCGTATCCGAAAAATCCAGCGGCGTCGGATAATTAAACGCCAGATTATAGCTCAACTTATTCTGCGCCAGCGGCAGCCCATTCCGATCCACGATCTGCCCGCGCGGCGCCGGAATATCGAGCACGTAAGCGCGGGCTAGCTTCTGTGTTTCGTACGTCGGCACGATCGTCTCGTCCACCGCTGCCGGAGCAGCCGAAGCCAAAGGAGCCGGTGTTTCTTGCGCCCCCGCCGTCGCCATTGCCACCAGCAGCATGAGAAAATTTTTCTTCACGGAATCTATTAAATAGCAGTGTCGCGCCCGTCCGCTAATGCCGTTCCAAAAATCGATGCACTTCCTCCGCCAGCTTCGGCCCGATCCCTTCCGTCGCCGCGATCTCCTCCACGCTCGCCTTCCGTAACCGATTCACCGAGCCAAACGCGCGCAAGAGCAGATTCTTCCGGTTCTGACTCACCCCCGGGCAATCATCCAGAATGCTCTCCCCGATCCGCTTCTTCATCAGCAATTGATGGTATCCATTCGCAAACCGATGCGCCTCATCGCGAATCCGCTGCAATAGCCGCAGCGCCCCCGAATCCACCGGCAACTGCAACGGCAACGACCGCCCCGGCCGATAAATCTCCTCAAACTCCTTCGCCAATCCGATGATCGGCAACTCATGCAGCCCGAGACGCTGCAATTCCTTGCAAGCGGACGAAAGCTGTCCCTTCCCACCATCGACAATGACAAGATCCGGCAACCGGACGAGCGGAACCACGCGCCGCTCCTCTCCCAATTCAGCGTTCAACGTTCGACGTTCAACGTTCGACGTTTCCCTTTCCACCCTCCGCAGTCCCTCCACCGCATTCTCCTGCGAAAACTCCGCCTCCGGATTTTCCTCCCGAGCCTGCAAAAGCACGCGCGAGTACCGCCGCCGAACCACCTCCGCCATGCTCGCAAAATCATCCTGCCCCACCACCGTCCGAATCCGATAACGCCGGTAATTATTCTTATCCGGCACCCCTTCACGGAAACAAACCATCGAAGCCACCACGTGCGTGGTCGAGATATTCGAAATATCGAAACACTCCATCACCGCTGGCGCACGCTCCAGGTGCAAGGCATCACGCAGCGACTCCACATCCTGCGCCGGATCGATCGCGCTCGGCAGACTATGCCGCGTAAAACGCCGCATCGGCTTCGTCGTCCGCTTCAAATCCTCCAGCATATTCCGGAGCTCCGCCGCCTTCTCGAAGTCCAGCTTCTCCGCCGCCTTCCGCATCTCGTCCTCTACCGCGCCGATCATCTCGCGCGAGTGACCCTCCAAAAAATCGCACGCCTGCCCGACCCGCTCGGCATATTGCTCCGCGTTGATCTCGCTCAAACGGAACGGCACCTGATAAGTCGACGACTTCAACTCCCGCTCCGTCGGCGACCCGCGCCCAAACGTGAGCACGCCAAATTTTTTCCGCATAAAATTCAGCGTTTGGCGTAGCGCCCCCGCATGCGCGTAAGGCCCAAAATATCGCGCCCCATCATCCTTCTTAAACCGCGCCAACCGAAAGCGCGGCCACGCTTCCACCGGGTCCACCTTCACCACCAAAAAACGCTTATCATCGCGGAACGAGATATTGTAACGCGGCCTAAATTCCTTGATCAGCTTCCCTTCCAGGAGGAGCGACTCCGGCTCGCTCGCCACGGTGTGATATTCAAAATCCCAGACCGCCTCGAGCAGCGCGCGCGTCTTCAAATCAGCCTGCGCCATCCGCGACGGCAGAAAATAAGAACCCACCCGCTTCCGTAAATCGCGCGCCTTCCCCACATAGATGACGCGATTGAACCGATCGCGCATCAGATACACACCCGGCTTGTGCGGCACCTCATGCACGCGCTTCGCGAAATCAGCTTTTTCTTTTGGGAGCGCGGACGACACGGAGAGAAACCGTCCCGCCACCTTTCGCTAAACGCAACCCGCGCCCTACCTAGCAGCCGGCACCCACCGGCCGGTAGCACAGGCATCTTGCCTGTGTGGACACCGGGCGTCTCGCCCGGTGAATCTGAGAGCGGTGACCCTCTACAAACACCGGGCAAGATGCCCAGTGTCCCCACCGGCGGGACGCCCGTGCTACCAACTACAACTTCCCCAGCCCCCACAAAGCCCGCCCCGGCTTCGCGTCCGTATGCTCGCCGTCCTTCAGCACCTGCACCCCATTAACGAAAACATCCCGCACCCCCGTCGCGTACTGATGCGGCTTCTCGAATGTCGCATGATCCGAAATCGTCTTCGGATCAAACACCACCACATCCGCAAACATCCCCTCCTTTAAAAACCCGCGTCCAACGAGTCCCAGATCCGTCGCCGGCATCCCGCTCATCCGCCGCACCGCTTCCTCCAGCGTGATCAGCTTCTCCTCCCGCACATATTTCCCCAGCAATCGCGCAAAGTTCCCATAAGCGCGCGGATGCGGATTCGACCTCAAGAAATTCCCTTCCGGCGCCTGCGAAGCTTCATCCGAGCCGAACGAAATCCACGGCCGCGCGATCTGCTTCCGCACGTTCTCCTCCGACATCACGAAGTAAATCGTATCAATGCGCGACTCGTCTTCCGCGATCAAATCCATTAGCGTCTCCACCGGATCCTTTCCGCGCAGCTTCGCCACTTCCGCGAGTGATTTGCCGGTCAGCGACTTCAGTTTCTCCGACTTGAAACCGACCAGCAAAATCTTCTCCGGCGAACCGGTCGCGAGATAAAAATTCTCCCACTCCTGACTCGGCGTGCGCACCTGTTCGGCAATCTTCGCCCGCGTCTCCGGATCGCGCAGTCGTTTGAAAAGCGCCGGGTAACCGCCATCCGCCGTCCAGGGCGGGAGCGACGCATCCAGCCCCGTGCCCGCCGCGGTGTAGTTATACATATCGGCGGTGATCTTGAGCCCCTCCTTCTGCGCGGCCTCAATCTTTGCCAGCAGCTCGTCTTCCTTTTTCCAATTGTCCTGCCCCGCTGCTTTTAAATGATAAACCTCCGCTGGAATCCCCGCTTCCCGGCTGATCCGGATCAACTCGTCCAGCGCCTCGAGCAGATGATTTCCCTCGCTCCGCATGTGCGAGATGTATTTGCCCTCATACTTCGCCGCCACCTTGCAGAGCTCGATTAACTCCTCCGTCTTCGCATAAAACGCCGGTGGATAAATCAGCGACGACCCGATCCCGAGCGCGCCCGCCTCCATCGCCTGCCGCACCAGCGCGCGCATCGCCTCCATTTGCTCCGGTGTCGGCACTTTATCCTCCAGCCCGATCACATTCTCGCGCACCGTCGTCGCGCCGAGGAAGGAAGCCACATTGCAAGAGACGCCGCGCTTCTCGAGATAACGCAGATACTCCGCCAGCGTGTTCCACTCGATCTCGTATTTGATGTCCTTCTGCTCGGCGCGCATCCGCTCCTTCATCGCCGGAGTCAGCGGCCCCATCGACGTCCCCTCGCCCATAATCTCCGTCGTCACGCCCTGCCGGATCTCGCTCTGCGAACGTCCATCCGCGATTAACGATTCCGTCGACCACGAGAGCATATTGATAAACCCCGGCGCCACCGCCAGGCCGGTCGCGTCCACCGTCTGTCTCGCTTTTGCCTTCGCCAAGTCGCCCACGCCCACGATGCGATCGCCGCGGATTCCCAAGTCCGCCCGTCGCCCCGCCGCGCCGGTCCCGTCGTAAACCGTCCCACCTTTAATCAGTAGATCGAGCTCCGGTTCCGCTCGTCCCGTCGAGATGAAGGCAAGCGCGAGGAAGAAAAAAACGAATGACCGCATGAAGGCGGAGCGTGACAGCCCGCTCGGCACGCGTCACGCGAAATGCCTTGCACAAACCGCCGCGTCGGAGTTTTTCCCGCGCATATTAGCGGCATGTATGACGTCGCCATCGTCGGCAGCGGCCCGGGCGGCGCCACCTGCGCGACCTTTTGCGCGCAAGCCGGCCTGCACACGCTCCTCCTCGAACGCGAAACCTTCCCGCGCGAGAAAGTCTGCGGCGATTGCCTTAACCCTTCCTGCACGCCCGTCCTACAACGCCTCGGCGTCCTCGAACGCGTGCGCGCCTTGCCGCACGGCCATCTGCGTCAGGTGGACTTTATCGCCATCGGCGGCGCGACAGTTTCCATCAGCCTCCCCCCAAACGCAGAGATCGCGGTCAAGCGCAGCCACTTCGACGCCCTCCTGATGCAACGCGCCGCCGAAGCCGGTGCGGAAATTCGAGAAGCCACCACCCTGAGCGCGCTTCAGCGAGAACCCAACGGCTGGACACTGCGCGCCGGTCCCGACGCGATCCGAGCCCGCATCGTAATCGCAGCCGATGGCCGCAACTCCACCGTCGCGCGTCTCCTCGGACTCCAGCCGCGCATCGCCAAAGAGCGCGTCGGGCTGCAAACGCACGTCCCGCTCCCTGCCGGCTTCGGCGAACGCGTCGTCCTCCAATTCCTGCCCGAAGGCTACTCGGGCCAGGCGCCTGTCGGGAATGACGAACTCAACCTCTGTCTGGTCGGCGAACCCGCCGCGCTCCCCCGCCTTCGTGCATGGGCGGAAAAACAGTTCGGCGTTTCCAGCCAGCAAGCCTGGCGCACCATCACCCCGCTGCGCCGCGCGCCCATCCCGTCGAGCGCGCCCGGTCTTTTCCTCATCGGCGACGCGGCCCGAGTCGTCGAGCCATTCACCGGCGAGGGAATTTACTACGCCCTCCGCTCCGGAGAACTGGCCGCGCACGCGGCAATGCAATCCGACGATGCGGAAAACGCAGCGCGTGATTACGCAACCGAACACCGAAATCTCTATCGCGGCCGCCTCTGGGTAAACCGCCTCGCCCGCGCCGCCGTTCTTTCCCCGAGAATCACTTCACTTCTCTTGCGGAGTCACCTCCTGCCCACGCCGCTCCTCGCCGCCCTCACTACGAAGATTGTCCGCTAACGGCGATTCACACCCCTCTGCAGACGACACGCCTTCACCGTATTCGCCATCAACATCGCGATCGTCATCGGCCCCACGCCGCCCGGCACCGGCGTGATCGCCGCCGCTTTCGGCGCCACTTCGTCGAACGCGACATCGCCCACTAGCTTGTAGCCGCGCGGCGCGCTTGCGTCTTCCATGCGGTTGATTCCCACATCGAGCACCACCGCGCCGTCGCGCACGTGTTCCGCTTTCACAA
Source organism: Chthoniobacterales bacterium (assembly GCA_038233435.1). GTDB lineage: Bacteria > Verrucomicrobiota > Verrucomicrobiia > Chthoniobacterales > UBA10450 > JACCTI01. The sequence goes on along the minus strand of JBBSLZ010000010.1, from coordinate 9,309 downwards.
AATGCGGCTGCCCGATCGCCGCGATCACGATGTCCGCCGAGCGCGTGATCTCCGCCAGGTTCCGGCTCCGCGAGTGCACCACCGTGACGGTCGCGTTCGCGCCCTCCGCTTTCTGCATCAAGAGCAACGCGACCGGCTTGCCCACGATCATGCTCCGCCCCAGCACCACCACATGCGCGCCGGAAATCTTCACCCCGCTCTCCACCAGCAACCGCTGGCAACCCAGCGGCGTGCACGGGACAAAACCGGAGAGATCGCCCAGCGCCAGCTTGGCCACATTCTCTGGGTGAAACCCATCCACATCCTTCGCCGGGTCAAGCGCGCGAACGATCGCCGCTTCATCGATTTGTCTCGGCGGCGGCGATTGCACGAGGATGCCGTGCACCGCGGGATCGCGGTTCAGCTCCTCCACCCGGGCAAGCAGATCCTCCTGCGTCGTTTCAGTCGGCAATTCCAGTTTTACGGAATGCAATCCCAACTCGCGACACATCTTGTCCTTCGAGCGCACGTAAGCGCGCGAGGCCGGATCGTCGCCCACCAGCACCACCGCCAAACCTGGCTGCACGCCGCCCGCTTTCAGTTCCGCAATCTCCGCGCGCAACTGTTCGTAGACCTTCTCCGCGATCACGCGGCCGTCGATTAAGTTCGCCATAATTAACGAGTCTCCACCATTTCCATCATCGCATTCTCCAAACGCAGCCGCTCGGATTCAAATTCCGCTTCATCGGCGGTGGCGTTGACGCAGTAGAGCGGACCAATCGTCAGGCGCACGGTCGAGAAAGGCCGCGGCAGGATAAAGCGATCCCAATTTTTTAAACGCCAGCAGCTCGAGAATTCCATGTGCATCGGCAAGATCGGCGCGCCGGATTTTTGCGCGAGATAGATAATGCCGGAAGCGAGTCGATAGGCCGGACCGCGCGGGCCATCGGGGACAATGCCGACGACTCTTCCTCGCTCCAGCGCCGCCTTTAATTCCAGAATCGCCGCGGCGCCTCTCCGCGAACTGGAACCGCGGATCACTTCGAAATCGTAGCGCGCCAAGAAATGCGCGATCATCTCTCCGTCGCGACTGGCACTGGTGAGCCCCGTGCCCGGATATTGCGAGAGGTAGCGGCGGAAAACCTGGGGCCAAAGGAGCAGCCGATTGTGCCAGGTGGCAGTGATGAAGGGTTCGCCAGCCGGCTGGCCAATGAGGCCGGCGCGATCGTCCACCTTAAAGCGCAAAGTGCGGACCCAAAGCTGCAGCAAACGATAGCCGAACGCGATCAGGAATCGCGCGGTGCGGCCCGACGGTTTCAATTTTCCAGCGGCGAGGTTTGCGCGCCGTCATCTTTCCAGCGGTAGGCGCGCGGATTGGGCAGGCCGAGTTGGTCGAGGATGCGCCAGACGACGGTGTCGACGACTTCCGTGACGGAGCTGGGCCGATGATAAAACGACGGGATCGCCGGCAGCACGATCGCGCCCGCTTCCAGCAAGGTGACGACGTTGCGCGCGTGGATCAGACTCCACGGCGTTTCGCGCGGAACGACGATCAACTTGCGACGCTCCTTCAAAAAAACATCGCCGGTGCGCAGGAGCGCGCTCTCGCCGGAACCCGTGGCGAGCCGGCCCATGGTGGACATCGAGCAGGGCACAATCACCATCGCATCGAAGCGCGCCGAGCCGCTCACGTAGGGCACGTTGAGATCGTTCTCCGGATGCTTCTGCACGCCTTCCGGAATCCGCAGCTCATCCACCTCCTGCGCCGCCACCTGGCGGGCGTGCCCGCTTAGAATGAGATGGACCTCGTTCGCCGCGCAGTCGATTTGCTCCAGCAACCGCTGAAGATAAATCGTGCCGCTGGCGCCCGTGGCGGCGAGGACGAGTTTCATGCGCGCTAAAGAACCACACTCCGCTGCCGAAGACGAGAAGATGTCGGCGCTGCTCTGCGCTCCTTCGCAATCGTGCTCGCGCTCCCGCTCGCGCTCGATCCCTCCACTACGAGCACGAGCATGAGGGCGAGGGGGAAGCGTGGTAAGATCACCGCATGATCAAGAAGCTCCTCCACACCCGCTACCGCGTCAGCGATCTCGAAAAGACGGTCTCCTTCTACAAAGACGTGCTCGGTTTGGAAGAAACTCGACGGCACACTTCCGGACGCGGTTCGCAGCTCGTTTTCTTCAAAGCGCCGGGTAGCGACGAGCAAATCGAGATCTGCAAATTCGACGAAAGCGGGCCGGTGGTGGTGGGAGCGGATCTGACCCACCTCGCCTTCGAAGTCGATGATATCGAGGAATTCGCGAAGCATTCCGCCGCCAAAGGCTACCCGCTCTCCGATGGCCCGCACAAAAATGGCAACGGCGGCGCGATCGCCTTCATCGATGCGCCGGAAGGTTACGAGATCGAGTTGATCCAGCCCGCGCGGAGCGAATAGCCGTCGCTCCCTTGCGCCTCCCCGCGCCCTACCCCACCTTCCGCGCAATGACTTTCCCACGGCGATCCGCCTTTCGATTGCAATCCCACCTCTGGGTCGTCCTCGTCTGCTGCCTTTGCACTAGCGTCCTGGCCGCACCGGCCAAAAAGAAAAAACGCACCAAACGCGCCGCCGCCCCTGCCATCGAAGCCGTCCGCGCGCTGCCGGTCAATCCGCCGGCCACGGGCGAAAAATCAGGCCCCGTCCCTTCCACCGCGGCCGCAGCCGTGATCGTGATCGATGCCCGCAGCGGCGCCGTCCTTTACGAAAAAAACGCGGACGCCCAGCGTGCCGCCGCCAGCACCCAAAAGCTTCTGACCTCGCTCATCATCGCGGAGCGCGGCTACCTCGATAAAGACGTCACCGTCGCGCCCACCGATATGAACGCGGAGCCGACCAAGCTCAACATCAAAGCCGGCGAAACCTATCGCCGGATCGATCTCCTGCGTGCGCTGCTGGTGAAGAGCCCGAACGACGTGGCTCGCTGCCTGGCGCGGGATTCTGCCGGGAGCCTGGAGGAATTCGCCCTCCTCATGAATGCCCGCGCGCGCGAACTCGGCGCCACCAATTCGCACTTCATCAACCCGAACGGCCTCCCCATGGCCGGGCAATATTCCTCCGCGCGCGATCTCTCACTCATCGCCCGCGCCGCTTACGCCAACCCCACCATCCGCTCGATCGTTTCCATGCCGAAACTCATCTTCCGCTACGCCGACGGTCGTACCCGGGAATTGACTAATACCAACAAAGTCCTCACCCGCCTGCCCTACTGCAACGGGATGAAAACCGGCTACACGGACGCCGCCGGCCATTGCCTCATCTCGAGCGGCGCGCGTCCCGGCCGCGACGTCATCGCGGTCGTCCTGGGCGATCCGAAATCGCGCATCTGGACGGACTCCGCGGCACTGCTTTCCTGGGCCCTCTGGATGTGATCTCCGCGGCAACTTAGCGGTTTTCTTTGGGCACCAGCACCGGAGGTTGAAAAGACCGCCGCTGTGATTCATGAGTGACCTTTTTCACGATCAACTGCAAGCCCTGCGCGCGCGGTCTCTCCACCGGAAGCTGCGCGAGATCGGCACCGCTCAAGGCCCGGAAGTGAAAATCGTCGGGCAACAGCTCGTTAACTTTTCTTCCAACGATTACCTCGGCTTGGCGAACGATCCGCTCCTGCGGGAAGCAGCCACTGCCGCCATCGCAGAGTTTGGCGTAGGCGCGGGCGCCTCGCGCCTGATCAGCGGCACGCAATCGCCGCACGTCCGCCTGGAAACGGCGCTGGCGCGGTGGAAGGGGACACCCGCCGCTCTCACTTTCAGTAGCGGCCACGCCGCCGCGGTCGGCACCGTGCCCGCGCTGGTCGGCAAGCGGGATGTCATCCTGCTCGATAAACTGGCGCACGCTTCCTTGATCGATGGCGCCAAACTGAGCGGCGCCACCATTCGCGTTTTCCCGCATAACCACCTCGGAAAACTGGAAAGCCATCTGGAATGGGCGCACCGCGAGCATCCGGACGCGCGGCTCTTGATCGTGACCGAATCCGTTTTCTCCATGGATGGCGACCGCGCGCCGTTGCGCGAGTTGATCGGCCTGAAGAAACGCTTCCGCGCCCTCCTCCTCCTCGATGAAGCCCACGCCATCGGCGTGCTCGGGACGCATGGTCGCGGCCTCGCCCATGAGCTGGAGCTGACCCGTCACGTGGATGTGCAAATGGGCACCTTGAGTAAAGCGCTCGGGGTGAGCGGAGGATACATCTGCGGCTCGCGCAGCCTGATCGAGTGGCTCGTCAATCGCGCCCGTTCTTTCATTTTTTCCACCGCGCCACCGCCTGCGCTGGCGGCCGCGGCGCTGGCCGCGGTCGAGTTCCTGGACTCGCCCGCCGGAGAGGAACGGCGTCTCCTGGTGTGGAAAAATATCGACGCTCTCCGCGCCGCCTTGCGGCCAAAGGAATCTTCAGTCATCGCGCAGGACGTCGCCAGCGCATCAGCGATCTCTCAACCAAAAAAACTCGGCATCCTCCGGCAGTTCCTCTCCGGCAGCCCGACGACCACGACGAGCGCACCGGCACCTGCCATCGTCGCGGCGCCCAGCCAGACGGGGAGCGCGATTCATCCGCTCCTGGTGGGCGAGGAAGAAGCGGCGCTGGACCTTGCGCACTCTTTACTCGCGGAAGGTTTCCTCGTGCCGGCGATTCGTTATCCCACCGTCGCGAAGGGGACCGCCCGGCTCCGCCTAACCGTCTCTGCTGCCCACGATGAGAAGCAGATTCGTGCGCTGGCCGGGGCGCTCGCGCGCCACCGGCCAGAGCCGATTACCTGACCTTTTACAAGCCGGCCGCCGCGTTGCTGCGGAGCAACGGGGTCGGGAGGAGACCGGGGTTCCGGTTCGGATCGCGCGGGCCTTCCGCCGGAATATCTTCCGGACCCTCCGCCGGTGGGGGTGGTTCATCGAGAGAAGTTCCAGCGTTCGTATTGGAAGCGATGCGTTGGGACATGGTCTGGCGGCTGGCGGTCGATTGGGTCGACTGGCAGGCCGAGAAGAGTGAGAGAGCGAGCAGGCAGGTGGCGAATTTGATCATCATATTGGGCTTCGTTGGTGGGCGAAAAATGTGTGCTCCGTCCACGGTCTTTATAATTACTATATTTAAATTGCGGCTGGCAAGTACGATCTTTGCTAACCGTATTCCGCGACTCATTTTTGCGAAAGTGAGGCTGGCCTCGACAGTCTCAGATCGCCTTTCCCCAAGGGGAAGCTGGCGTGGCACGCATTCGATCGTCCCTGGCATCACAGTCGACTTGCCTCTGCCAAGGAGTGACGGCTTCCGAGCCTTCGCGTCTCAAAAATCGCGCGCTCGCCAGAAACACGGCGGCGGGGAAGCCGCCACTCCTTGCGCGAGCGATCTAAAGAAATCGCTCCAGAATCGCGCTCAGTTTTTTCTTCGTCGGTGCGGGCCAGAGTTTTCGATCGGTGACCAACGCGGAGGAAAGCGCGGAATGCTCGGGCCAGTTCGCCTCTGCGGGGATCTGCGAAATGGCCAACGGAAGAATCTTCTTTGCGGTTTCCGCGTTTGCCAACAAATGACCGAAAACCGCTTCCGCGGAGACCGGCTCTTCTTCCACCTTCCAGCAATCGTAATCGGTGATCATGGCCAGCGTGCCGAGCGCGATCTCCGCTTCGCGGGCCAGCTTCGCTTCCGGCAGATTGGTCATTCCGATCACGTCGAAGCCTTGGCGACGATTAAAATCGGATTCCGCGCGGGTCGAAAACGCCGGGCCGTCCATGTTCACATAGGTCCCTCCATCGTGCACGGTGACGCCCGCCTGCCCCGCGGCCTCGCGCAAGATACCGCGCATCCCGGTGCTGATCGGCTCGGCAAAAGAAATGTGCGCCGCGATCCCGTCGCCGAAGAAGGTGTGCTGCGCACGCTGGCTGGTCCGATCATAAAACTGCGACGGCAGGACGATATCGCGCGGCGCATAGCGCTCCTGCAGACTGCCGACGGCCGTCACGCAGATAATCCAGCGCACATTTAGCGAGCGCAGCGCGTAGATGTTGGCGCGGTGATTCAACTCATGCGGCAGAATGCGATGCCCGCGTCCGTGGCGAGGGAGGAAATAAACCTGCCGCCCGTGCCAGGTCCCGCCGATCAACGCATCCGAAGGCGCTCCGAAAGGCGTCTCCACGGTTTGCTCCGTCGGATTCTCGACTCCCTCCATTTGATACAAACCACTTCCGCCGATGATTCCGATCGCTGGGGCATTTTCGCTCATGGGGCGGCATTAAAGGCGAAAGGTGCTCGGGTTGAAAGGGAGAATCCGTCGAATAGCCGCGACAGGCACTCAAGACGTGCCGGAATTGATCGTCACGAGAGGTCAGCCCCGCTAAAACTTCAAACATGAAAAAGACGCGCCCCACCTTCTGGTGCATCACCTCGCTGTTGGCCGCCGTCTTTTTGGCATCTTGCGAAGGTCCGGCTGCAGCCTTCTCCTCCTCCGGGACAGATTCCGCGCTCACGAAAAGAGAGCGCCGTTTCGCCGAAGGCCCGCAGGAACGGCCTGGGCTCGGAACGCGCTGGGGCGAGAACCGGAATTCTTCTATCAATGTAGTCAGCTTCCGACGGGCGAATTCCAGCCGGCCGCTCGCCCAGGCCGCCATCTATTACAATGACCGCGCCGGCATCAACGCCATGGTCGGAGCCATGCCCCTAGCTCGTCGCCAGCCCGCGCTCCCCCTGCCGGCCGCCGAACTACTTTCGGTGGAACTGCGCGATGGCTCCGATCGCCTGCTTCCTGGGATCGCGTTCGGCGATCGTTGGTTTGTGATCGGGAAAGAAGGGGAACGCTACGTGATCGTGGTGCACAACCGGAGTGATTTCCGGATCGAGGTTGTCCTCTCCGTCGACGGTTTGGATGTGCTCGATGGCCGCGCCGCTTCTTTCCGGAAACGCGGTTACATTCTGCCCCGCGGCGGCACCATCCGCGTAGAAGGATTCCGGAAAAGTGGCACCGCGGTGGCTGCTTTCCGGTTTAGTTCCGTGCGCGAGTCGTATGCGAACCGGAAGCACGGCGAGACACGAAACGTGGGGGTGATCGGCATCGGGGCGTTTCATGAAGAAGGAACCGATCCGCTCTCGGAAGAAGCCCGTCGCCGCTTGCGCGCTGATCCTTTCCCTGGCCGCTTTGCCACGCCACCCTGAGTGCGGGCGTGGCGCGCGGCGCGCGGCTGTGCCACTGTTGCACCCCGCGCGATGCCTAAATTCTACATCAAGACCTACGGCTGCCAGATGAACGAGCGCGACTCGGAACAGGTGGCGCATTCGTTGATCGAACGCGGTTACCAGCCGGTCGCGAACGAAGCGGAGGCCGATGTGGTCCTGCTCAACACCTGTAGCGTGCGCGACATGGCGGACCAAAAAGCGCTCGGTAAAATGGGCATGCTGGGGCAGGTGGCGAAACGCCGGCCGGAAGTGGTCTTCGGCTTTCTCGGTTGCATGGCGCAGGCCCGCGGCGATGCGCTCTTCGCCGGTCTCCCGCACCTCGACCTCGTCGTGGGGACGCAAAAATTTCACCGCGTCGCAGATTACGTGGAAGAGCTGCTCGAGAGAAAACGCGCGCGGCGGATGGACGACCCGCGTTTCTCGATCTCCGATACCGAAGAAGAAAGCGGCTCCCAAGCCACCATCCGCGAGCAACCGCTCGCGCCCCGGCAGGCGACCGCTTTCGTCTCCATCATGCAAGGCTGTGATATGCACTGCACCTTCTGCATCGTGCCCCGCACGCGCGGCTCGGAACGCAGCCGGGCGATCGGCGAGATCGTCGGCGAGGTGCGCGATCTGGTCGCGCGCGGGGTGAAAGAGGTGACGCTACTCGGCCAAATCGTGAACCTTTACGGCCGGCACGAATTTCCGAAGCTTGGTCAGCGCAGCCCGTTTGTGCAGTTGCTCGAAGCCGTCCATGCCATCGAAGGATTAAAGCGGCTCCGCTTCACCTCTCCTCACCCGATCGGTTTCCGCGAAGACTTGATCCGGGCGTTGGCCGAGCTGCCGAAGCTCGCCGCCCATGTCCATCTTCCTCTCCAATCAGGTTCCAACCGCATCCTGAAAGCGATGCATCGGCCTTATACCGCGGAGAAATATGCCTCGCTCGTGGCTCGCATCCGCGCGGCCCGGCCGGAGATCGCGGTTACCACCGATGTGATCGTGGGTTTTCCGGGCGAAGACGAATCGGACTACGCGCAGACCCGCGCGTTGGTGGCGGAATTGGAGTTCGATAACGCTTTCGTCTTTCGCTATTCGCCTCGCGCCGAGACGCCGGCCGCGACTGCTACTGATCAACTCCCGGAGGCGATCAAGGAAGCGCGGAATCAGGATCTCCTGAAAGTGGTCGACGCTTCCGCGCACCGGGCCAACGAACGGCTGGTCGGCCGCGAACTCGAAATTCTCTGCGAAGGACCGAGCCGAAATAATCCCGCGCGGGCGATGGGTCGCACGGGCGGAAACAAGATCGTCGTCTTCGAAGATGTGCGCGAACGCGCCGGCGAGATGATCCGGATGAAGATCGAACAGGCGAACGGATTCAGCTTGTATGGCACGCCGCTCGTGTAAATCTGGCGCTCCACCCGCATGATCTATCACCTTTCGCTGCAAGCTGTCGGGATTGCCTCCGGCCTACTTCTCCTGCTCCTCGGCCTGGGCGGTCTCCTTTTGCCCGGGGCCACGCAGACCTTCGCCGGGCAGTTCCCGCGTTCGCGCGCCGCTGGCATTGTCCTGCTCACACTCGCGTTTGTCTGGAGTTTTTGGCTCATGGCCACGATGGAGATGGGCGAGTTTTCCGGCTTCCGGAAGCCGCTTCTTTTCGTCCTGCCGATCGGCTACGTGCTGGTGCTTTGGTTTGTCAGTGAATTCCTCGCCGTCCGCGCGCTCGGCATGCTCTGCCTGCTCGCGGCGGAGCCGTTGCTGGACGCGGCATTTCTTCGGCACGAACCTAGCCGCCTGCTCGTCACCGTCTTCGCCTACATCCTGATCGTGAAGGGTCTTTTTTGGGTCACGATGCCGTATCTCTTGCGAGATCACATCGCCTGGAGCGTGCGCGGAAAAGTCCGCTGGCTGATGCTATATGGCGGGACGTTGCTCTACGGAGCGGCGATTCTTTTTCTCGCCTTCACCCGCTACTAGGCCGCGAGCGTTTCGCGGAGCGTCGTGCAACGTTTTCTCGTCATTCGCGGGGGCGCGATCGGCGATTTCGTTTTGACCCTGCCGGCGATCAGGCAACTCCGCCTCGCCTACCCGCAGGCCCGGTGCGAAATTCTCGGGCAGCCCCGGATTGCCGCCCTGGCGGAGAAGCGCTTCTACGCTGATGCAATCC
>JBBSLZ010000009.1:0-30259 GCA_038233435.1 Chthoniobacterales bacterium | reverse complement strand
TCCCCCAGCGGGACACGATGGACGCCGAGATAGTCGAAACATTGTCCGTCGTTCCTCAATCATGACCTTCCGTCGCTCTGCGGTCCTCGGTCTTCTCGCGCTCGCCCTGTCGAGCTGCCAGACCATTTCCAACCATCAATTCGCCGCCCCCACGCCGGCTTGGCAGACGAAGAGCGGGCAGCTCTCCTATCGCGGCGCCAAGATCTCACTCATCGGCGAGGTGCTGGTGCGCTACGCAAAGAGCGGGGATCTCGAGTTGGTCTTTAGCAAAGGGCCGGGCGTGAATCTGCTCGTCCTGCGCCAGGATAACGAATACGCGAGCGCGGAAGGTCCGCTCGCGCGCGGCCGCTGGGCTGGGCCCACCGCGGAAGCACCCGAGCGGCTGCGCGGCTGGTTCGCTTTGCGCGAGCAAATCCTGGCCGGCCGCAGTTCCGTCCAGGCGGAATCCGGCGGCGAGAGATTTAATCTCCGCTTTTGACCCGGCCTCCCTGAGACGCGACCGTCGCGGCTCCGCTCCGCCTTTGCCATGTCGCTGCCTTCCACGATAAGCCACCTCGTCACGCAAAGGCGCGGCCTCGTCTGGCTGGCGGTGGCGATCCTGGCCGGCTTGTCTTTATTCGTCCTGGCCACCCGGATGAAGCTCGACACTGAGGTGCTCAATCTCCTCCCGCGCGGTTTCGAATCTGTCGAAGGCCTGAAGGTTTACAATCGCGATTTCGCGCAAGTGCGGGAGCTGACCTTCGCCCTTCTGGCCAAACCCGAGGATGCCGATGCGCTGGAAGAGTTTGCCCCGCAGTTTGCCGAAGCCCTCCGCGCCCAGCCCTGGTGCGCGCGGGTGCTGGCGGGTTCGCCGCTGGAGACGCCTGAGGGCGTCCACGATCTGCAGGCGATCGCCGTCCCGCTCCTGCTCAATCTCGACCAAACGGCCTTCGCCGACACGCTCACCGCCCTCCAGCCTGCCAGGATTCAGGAGCGTCTCCGCCGTTTACACCAGGAGATCGAGGCGGGTTCGCCTCGGCCGCAATTTGAGCTCACCCTCGATCCGTTGGGCGTGATCGCGCCCGCGCTGAAGCCTTTCGCCAGCAATGCCTCGATCGAGGAAGATCAGCCGCTCACTTCGCCCGATCGCACCCTGCGCGTCTTCCTCACGGTCACGAACCAAAAGGACATCGGCGCCTTCGAGTGCCAGCGTTTGATGGAACAGGTAAACGCCTTCCGCGCTCGCGCCAGCGAAGGCTGGACCGGGGGCCCGCTCGAGATTTTGGTCACCGGCCGCTCCGCTTACGTGGCCGAGATTTCGCTCAGCATGCGGCACGACATCGTGATCACGATCCTCGGCTCGGTCATCCTCGTCGGCGGCGTGTTTTACATCGGTTTCAAACGCTGGCTGCCGCTCATCGGGATGGGATTCTCGCTCGGTCTTTGCTGCCTCGTCGCCCTCGCAGCCGGGCTCCTTATTTTCGGCGAGCTCAATATGGTCACGGTCGGGTTCTGCGCCATCCTCATCGGGCTCGGCGTGGATTTTGCCATCCTCATTTTCGGGCGTTACCAACAGGCGCGCGATGACGGCAGCGACCATGCCGGTGCGGTCGCCGAATCAGTCTCGAATCTGGGCCGCGCCGTCTTTTTCGGCGCCCTCACTACCGCGGTTGGTTTTCTGGCTTTGCTCTTGAGCAATTCCACCGGCTTCACCCAGCTGGGCGTGCTGATCGCGATCGGCATTTTCCTTGCCGGCATTTTCATGATGACCGTCTTCTTTCTCTTCCTTCCTGGAGAAGACCACGTCCCGCGGCACGATTGGATCTTTAATCTCGTCAAACGCTACGTCCGCTGGACGGTGCGCCGGCCGCTCTTCATGCTAGCCATCTCCGGCCCCCTCCTCCTTCTCCTGATGGGGATCGCGATCTCGCCGCGCCCGCGTTTGATTTTCGATGCCAGCACCCAATCGATGGAGCCGAAATCGAGCGCCGCCGGCTATGCGCTTCACACCATCATGGATAAAATGCCCTCGCGCTGGGAGCCGGCCATCGGGATGGTGCGGGCGCCGGACGCGCAGGCTTTGCACGATGTCTGGCAGAAGATCGCCGCTCATTGGTCCGAGCTCCAAGCCGCGGGCAAAATCAAGAGCTTCTCCACCCCGGCAGCGCTCACCCTCTCTCCCGCCCTGCTGGAAGCGAACCGGGCCAGACTGCGCGTAGTCGATTTCGCAGCCTCGCGCCAGGCCTTGGAAACGGCGGTGGCGCAGGAAGGCTTCAGCGCGGAAACCTTCGCGCCCGCGTTCACTCTCCTCGACTCACTGTCACGCGTGGCCGTCCCCGACGCGACCGTCCCCGACTGGCGTTCCCTCCTTCCGAAAAGTTCGAGCTGGTGGTTCCTGGTCGATCGTTACTTCGCGCACGATCCCCTCCTCACGACTGGTTTCGTCACCACTCACCAGCCCATCACCACCCAGGCGCAGAAACAAATGCTCACCCAGGAGATGCCCGTCCCTGGCATCCCCATCACCATCTCTGGCTGGAGTTTCACTCTCACCGACCTAATCCCGTGGTCGCATCGACAGCTCATCCTCATCAGCGCGATGATGGCGATCTTCGAAGGCGGGCTCCTCGCTTATCTTTACCGCGATTGGCGCCTCTGGCTTATCCACGTGGCCACCCTCGTCTTCGCGGTCGGCGCCATGATCGCCACCATGAAGCTCTTCCACCTCCCGCTTAATATCCTCAACGTCCTCGCCTTCCGCCTCGTCCTCGCCATCGGCGTCGACTACGGCATCTACGTCCTCCTCGTCTGGCAAAAAGCGCGCGAGCTGGAGCACGATGTGGCCGGCGTGATCAAACCCGTCATCCTCGCCGGGCTCACCGCCGTGGCCGGATTTGGCGCACTCGGTTTGGCTAATAATCCCACTCTCGCCGGCCTCGGCATCGCCTGCGCGGTGGGCATTTTCTGGAGTCTAGCCGCGACCGTATTTTTCACTTTGCCCGCGACGGCGGCGGCTGAACCCAAGCTCTGGCGCGAAGAATCTATAGCCCGTCCCGTCCAAGAAACCGAACATGTCTAATTCACCTCTCGTCCTCGTCCCTCGTCCTCGTTCTGTTCCCTTGTTCCAAAATCGAGGACGAGGACGAGGAGGAGAACGACTGCTCGGTCTCGTGTTCGCGTGCTCGCTCGCGGCCTTCTCCTTCGCTCAGGCCGAGCCGCTCTCGCCTCCAGAACTGAAGACACTCCTCGCGCAGATCCGCGAGAAACGCGCCGCGGCGCCCCAAATGCAGGCGGATTTCCAGGAGGAAAAATCCATCCGGATGATGAACAAGCCGGTCACGAGCGCGGGCAAAGTCTGGTTCCAGACTCCGAATAAATTCCGCCGCGAAGTCAAAGGCAACACCCCCAGCCTCACCGTCAGCGATGGCAGCACCCTCTGGATTTATTATCCGAAATTCCAATCCGCCGAACGCTACGCCCTCGGCAAACGTTCCCCGCTCGATGCCGGCATCGCCGCGATCACGGCCAGCTTGAATCTGCAAGGCGTGGAAGAGAGCTACCACATCACCGGCGCGCGCGAGGGCAAAGACCACGTGCTCCAGCTCACGCCCCGCACCCCCTCGATGAAACGGATGCTGCAGCGTTTCACGATTCACTTTGACGAAGCCCTCCAGGTCGATCGCACCGAAATGTTGCAAGCGAACGGCGACCGCATCGTCACCACCTACTCAAACGAATCCCGCGCCGCCATCGATCCCGGTCTCTTCCAGTTCACCCCGCCTGCCGGGACGAACATCACCACTCCCCTCGGCGGCCCCAGGTAACCCCCGCGCCGAACGGGCGACTTGGAGCCGGCCCGCCCCCGGGCCGAATGATGATGCCCTGCGCGATGTCCCTGTATCGGGGGCAAACGCGTCCCCTGCCTTCCGCGCGTCTTACGGCGACAGAGCGCCGTCGCTACAACTTTCTCCGCCTCAGATGGCGTGCGCAGCTCATGCGGAGCGCGGTCCGATCTGCGAAGTCCCTTCTCGACACAGCCCTCTAATTCCCTCACGCTCCAGTCCACCCCGGCAAAACCACCGGGCAGCAAAAAATCCCTTATGAACGAAGAAACCGACGCCCAGAAAAAGGAAATTGAAACCCCGGAAGAACCGCTTGAGGACATGACGCCCGAGAAAGACGCCATGGGCGGCGGCAATCCCGCGCGCGACGCCCAGAAAAAAGAAGCCGAGTAAGCGCGCCGGCGCCCGGCCATTGTCGCGCGGAGCCTTGGAGTGCAACGGCTCCTCACGCAGCTTTCCAGCTGCGAATTTTGCGCTGACGGCGCCCTCGCGCCCTCTCTGCGAGTTCCATCCCGAGTGTAAAAATTTCGCCGGTGACCCTGCGCCCCGCGCCTACCCGAGGGCGTAGCGTTCCGGCACAAATTCACATTCGACGCGCTTGTAGCGACGCCGCTCTGTCGGCGTCAGACGCGTCTCCTGCAAGCCACGCGTTTTACGGCGACAGAGCGCCGTCGCTACAAGCCCACGCCCGCTCTTCCCGCTGGAGCCACGCCCGCAAACCCCGATCCCATCTCCCGCTCGCAGGAAAGCGGTGCGAGGGACGCACCGCACCGCGCCCCACCTACGATCCCGCCGCCTTCAAATACTTATCCAGAAAATCCAAAATCGCCTGGTAAGCGCGCAACTCGTTCTCCTTCTTCGTGAAGCCGTGGCCTTCATTGTCGAAGACAATGTATTCCACCACGCCCTTCTTCTTCTCGATCGCGGCCACGATCTCGTCCGACTCTGCCTTCAGCACTCGCGGATCATTCTTCCCCTGTAGGACGATGAGCGGCTTGCTAATCTTATCCGCGTGAAAAAGAGGCGAAGTGGCGCGGAGCATCTCCAGCTCGGTCTCCGGGTTCCCGATCTCCGCGTAGAGCGCCTTCCGCTGCGCCTCCCAGTAGGGCGGGATGCTCTCCAGGGTCCTCACCCAGTTCGAGACCCCGAAAATATCCACCCCGGCCGCGAATTCCTCCGGCTGGAAAGCCAGCGCGGCCAACACCATATAACCGCCATACGAGCCCCCCATGATCCCGATCCTGTCCGCGGCGATGTAGCCTAACGAACCCAGAAACCGCTTCGCTTCCACGCAATCCCAGAGCGGCTCGCGTCCATGTTTCCGATCGTCCGCGGTGAAGAACGTCTTTCCGTAACCGCTCGAGCCGCGGTTGTTCACGTCCAGGACGGCGTAGCCGTGATTGGCCAGATACTGCACGAGCGCGTTATACGGCAGCCGCGCCTGCCCCCCGGGCCCGCCGTGCACCAGCACGATCGCCGGCACCTTTTGCTCCGCGCTCGCGCCGTGCGGCTGATAGAGAATCCCGGGGATCTCCATCCCATCGAACGATTTGTAGCGCACCACTTTCGACTCCACCAGATCCGCCGAATCGATCGCCGGACTAAGGCTGTCGGTTAACTTTGCGACCGTCTTTTCTGCGAAATCGTAGGTGTAGAGGTTGTTCGGCGAACGCGCGCCGTTGTGGTAAAAAGCCATCTCCGTTTCGCGGTCGGAAATCCTCACCCCAGTCACGTCCCCCTCGGGTAAGGTCGGCAAATCGATCGCCTGCCCGGTCGCCGTTTCCACGATCTTCACCTTCGTGCGCGCGTCCTCGTTCGTGGCCGTGACCCGATACTTTCCGGTCCGCGAAAAACTCATCCCGACCATGTCCCACTTCGCTTTCTCCACCACCTCCCGCTTCCCGCTCCCGAGTTCGTAGCGCGCCAGATACATAAACTCGTCCCCTTCATTGGAGAGGAAATAGAGGAACTTCGACTCCGGATCGAAAGCCTGCGGGCTGTTATCCACCTCGCCCTCGTGCTGCGTGATCGTCCTCATCTCCTTCTCCGCCACGTCGTAGAGATAGACGTCCGAATCCGCCGTCGAATCGCCCGATTTGCCGAAGGCAATAAACTTCCGGTCATTCGAGATGTCGCCAAAATCGTAGCCGACCTCATTTTTGTAAATCAGCACCGGCTTCAGGTCCGCCACCGCCATTTCGAAGAGATCGAAAAATTTCGGGTCGCGCTCGTTGGTGGAAAAGAAAAACGACTTCCGATCCGCGCTCCAACGGTGAAAGATCGCCTTCGTTTTCTCGCCCGGCGTCAGGTCGCGTTCCTTGCCGTCTGCCTCGCGCAGGTAGAGATGCGAATTTTCGTTACCGCCCTTGTCGTGGGTATAAAGGAAGCGCGCGTCCTCCGGGAAGGCGGTCACAATATAGGTGCTTTCCTTGGTCGACTGCGTGAGCTGCGTCGCCTCCCCGCCCGTCACCGGCACGCTGTAGACGTTATAGATGCCCGACTTATTGCTGTGGAAGAGGAGCGACTTCTCATCGTGCGAGAACGCGCTCCCGCCGATCTTGGTCGTACCCATGAACTGCTCGATCGTGTACAGCTTCACTGCGCGAGCCTCCGCTGGTTTCGCCCCGATGTCTTCCGGCGCCAACGTCTTCTCTTTCGTGATCAGCGCCTTCCCACTCGCGTCCGGCCTCCGTTCTGCGGGCGGCGTCTGTGCGGGAGCGGCCTGCGGCCAGATGGCCAGCACGCTCACCGCCAGGAGGAAAGCCCCGCCTCGCGCGGCTCGAAAAGAGAGGGAATTCATCGGCGCAGAATGCCTTCTTCCACCGGCCGTTGGCAAGAGCCACCTACTGCTTCGTGTAAACCAGCTTGCTCTTAAACTTCTTCCCCGCCGCATCCTTGCCGCTGATCGTGAGCACGCGCGACTGACCGTTTCGCGATACCGTGATCGTGCCCGTCCATAACACGGCCCCTTTCTTCTGGGTCGTCATCGTCATTGTCCGGTCGTTCACCACCTGATACTTCACCGCGTCGTAATCCAGGTCGCCTTTCACTGGATAAAAATTGCCGTCAAAGCGGCCCAGCCAGACTCCATGGGTCTCCTTGGCGTGCAAATCTGTTCCATCCGTCGTCACCTGAATCTTGTCCCCGACCGGGGCAAACGTCGCCGAAACGATTCGCCCCATCCCCGGCGCGAAAACGGACTTCGCTCCCTTCAAGGACCAGGTCCCCATCTGCGCATCGCTCGCCCAGCTCATCGCGGCCGAAACCCAGCACAGCACCACCACGCCGAGGAAAATGCCCTTTGTCTTCATGCGCTACTTCCTCCCGCGAATCTCCGGCGCGGTCAACCGTCAAACGCCGCTCTCGATCGTGCCGCAGGGCGGGCGAAACTCTTAATTTGAGTTCGAAACGAAGACCGTAACGCGGGGCTCAATTCGGATCGCCGGCCTCCCTCAAAGCAGTCGCCATTTTGGCGGGTTTGCATCATTTCCGGGGAGCGCACGCTTGCAGGGTGCTGGTGACGGTGTGCCCACCGTCACGAACTTTCCTTGCGACGCCGACCTGGATCTGACAGCCACGCATTCGGTAAGTTCGCGATCGCAGAATGCGCTCACCAGCACGCCACCGGCGCGCGCTCCCCTTCTCCTCCTTGGCGTCGTCGCCCGCCCTCTTCCGATTAGGTCGGTTGCAGATTTATGTGACCCTGATCAACATGCGCCGAGGCAGCTTCCCTCGTCACTTCCAAATGCCGCACCGTTCCAACTCGGCGGTGACCAGGCCCGACCAGTTCTTATTGGCGGCCGGGCTGGCAGGACTCGGGTGCAGGATACGACCGATTTTAGGCACCCCATCGGGGAAGCACTCTCGCGCGCGGATGGCGGCGAATTGGCCGATGCCGACCAGCCATGCGGGCGCGAACGCGGCGACGACGGCGCGCAAGTGCTCGTCGCAAGCGCGGAAGAGGGCGGCCTTTTCGGCGACGGGAAGTTTGTCGGGGGTGCGATTGGCTCCCCCCGCTTCGAGGAAAGCCAGCGGGCAGTAGTTCAAGACGAAATGCGACTCGAAAAAAGCGTCGGGCGTGCCGAAACGTTGCGCGAAAAGTCCCCAGAGCCGCTTCCCGCTCACTTCGGTCCGCGGACAGGCGAAGCCGGTGATGAGGCGTTTCGGATGCTCGTTAGGCGGTTTGCCGATGGGCCTTTTAATTTCCAGCCAATCGCGCACCGCCGCGATCTCGCCGAAGGGCACACCGGTTTGGGCCATTCCGAAGGGGCCGGGATTCATGCCGAGAAAAATGACTCGTTTCCGCGTGGCCGCGTAACGCCGGAGGTAGGCTTCGTGAGCGGGCCACGCGTAGTCGAGCGGGTTATAGGCGTGCGCCACGGGCGGAGCGAACTGCAAGCGATTCACCGTGTCGCGTAATGCGGCGGCGGCCTGTAAGACCTGACCGGCTGGATTCTGTTTTGGCGGCATGGGAAGAGAGGAATGGCGCACGCACCGTGCGCTCTGTCGTGGCGATGCGCTTCCGCCCGACAACTGTAACGACGCCGCTCTGTCGGCGTAAAGACGCGCGTGCCAGCTCGACGTGCCCGACCGCCGAGAGGGCGCGGGCGCTAATTTGCGTTCACGTCTCCCTGCTCCACTTTGTGCGGCGTTGCTGATTCCTTCGGCCCGTGGGCGGTCGGCTCCATGGCGCCGTGGAGTCGGCGCGCCCCCGCGCCGAAGACTGAACTGATCATTCCAGAAAAGTGTCCCCGAACTCCACCGCTTCGTTGCTGACGAAACAAAAAACAGCTCTTCCGCTCCCGGTTTACACTCCTCGCAACCGAGGCTTTACGGCGACTTCCGCATAGTAAACCGATTATTCGCCGTCTCCCAGAGACGCAGCCGCTCGAGCCGATTCCAAAGCAGCGGATCCGCTTTCTCCCACAACGTCTGCACAATATTCTCGCCCGTGGAGGGACGATTTCGGAACTCCTCCGTCTCGAGATCGAGGTGGCGATTATCCCAGGCCGCGACCGCCTCGCGCAGCCTCTCCTGGAATTCCACAAAATCGCACATCGTCCCGCTGCGCTCGTCAAAGGCGCCGCCGATGGTCGCCTCGCTCACGTAGAGATGTCCGTGGCCGCGCGGATTATTGCACTTGCCGTACATCTCCGTGTTTTCCTCGGGAGAATGCTCGTAGCTCTGCAATCGATGCACCGCGCTAAATGGCATCTGGATCGCGAGCAGGCGCGCGCCCGTCGCGTCATATTCGGCAAAAAAATCGGCCCGTTCATTTAGTCGCACCCGGCTGAGCGGAAGGGACGCGGCCGCGCGCTCGAAAATATATTGCGCGATCACCTCCGTCGTCATGGGGCGTCCGGCCAAGCCCGGGACCTCGAGGTTCAGGTGGCGATGATCGAGTTCGTCTAACAAAGAAGCCATGCATGCTTGCACCTCCGCTTCCGGGACCAGCGGCGTCTGCGCGCCATCGGACCGTAAGGTCAGCCGGACACGGTAATCATGCCCGTGGCCATGCGGCGCGGCCGCCACGCCGAAAAGCGCTTCGTTCTCCTCTTGGGAAAGATGCGGCGAGTGCGTTTGGCGGGCAGCGGAGAAGCGAAAGGAGTAGTTGGCCTCCACGCTTCCATCCGCGTAAGCGGTCGCGCTGCGCTGCGGCGTTTCCTCGAGATAGACGGCGCTCAACTCCGCGCCCGTGCCCTGAAAGAGCGGCGCCACATCAGCCAGGAGTTGCCGCGCCACATTTTCCGCCGTGGGCACGCGTTCGGCGAAGTGCGCGTTGTCCTCGTTCAAAAAACGGTGGTCGTAGCGATCGTCGATCACCTCCCCGGCGCGCTGCTTGATCTCGCTGATGTTCATCAGCATGCCGGTGGCCCGATCGACCGCGCCCGTAAACGCGAACCAAGCCACGAAATTCCGCCCCGCGCCATGCCGCGCGCTCGTTTCGGCGCCAAACGCCTCGCGATTCCTTTCCTCCGTCCAAGCCGGAACGAACAGCCGCCGCGACGCAGAAAACTCGAGCCGCTTACTAACGGTCAGAAGCATGACAAGGAGTGACGGCTTCCCAGCCGTCGCGTTTCAGTTCCCCCAGCCATCACTTCAGCAGCGCCAGGAACTCGGCCCGCGTGCGCGCGTCTTCTTTAAAAGAACCGAGCAAGCACGAGGTGGTCATGACCGAGTTCTGCTTCTCCACTCCGCGCATCATCATGCAGAGGTGCCGCGCCTCGATCACCACCGCCACGCCCTCCGGGTGAAGCGTCTCCATGATCGCGTCCGCTACCTGCGTGGTCAGTTGCTCCTGGATTTGCAGCCGCCGCGCGTAGACATCCACGATCCGCGCCACCTTCGAAAGCCCGATCACTTTCCCGTTCGGGATGTAAGCCACGTGCGCCTTCCCGATAAAAGGCAGCAGATGATGCTCGCACATTGAGTAGAGCTCGATGTCTTTCACGAGCACGATCTCGCTCGCATCGGAATCGAAAATGGCATCATTCACGATCTCCTCCACGCTCTGCCGATAGCCTTGGGTGATGAACTCGAAGGAACGCGCCGCCCGCTCCGGCGTCTTTTGCAAGCCCGGCCGCTCCGGATCTTCGCCGATCGCTTCCAGCACTTCGTGGAAGGCGGTCGTTAAACTTTCCAACTGGGAGCCGTCGATTCGGTTCGGCTGCCGGGTTAATCGTTCGCTTATTTCCAGCTCGGAATCGCCGTCGCGCATCCGGTTACGCTAGCTCACCCGGCGAGGCGCACAAGCATGCCCCAGCCGTTAAGATGGCGTGAATGCTGCCCAAACCTCGACCGCCACGCTCCTGGCTCTGTGACGAACTTTTGCCGCATCTGCGGCAAAAGTTCGCCAGCCAGATGCTTTGTAGCGGCATCGAAAAATGGGGCATCGTGACGGCTAGAAACCCGGACTGTCCCGCCCGCGCGGCGTCCATCCAACCCGAGCCCGGCCGACGTTTCCCTCTGGGAACCAAACTCAGCATGGCTTACAGTCGGAGGCCACGCCTAACCGCCGAGCCCTCTATGCCCGAACCCTCCACCTTCCACCTCGATCCCGCCGCTACCGATGAAGCGGGCGAGAACAGCCGCGAAGGAGCGCGAAAACGGCGCGACCCGCGCGAGGCTTCCGCGGTGGTGGGGCTGGGCGCCTCGGCCGGCGGGATCGCCGCCCTGCAGCAGTTCTTCGGCGACCTGCCGGCGGAGAGCGGGCTCGCTTTCGTGGTCGTGATGCACCTGGCGCCGGATCATGAGAGCAATCTGGCCGCCATCTTGCAGCAGAAAACGGCCATGCCCGTGGTCCAGGTCAACGAAACCGTGAAGGTGCAGCCGAACCACGTTTACGTCATCCCTCCGAACAAGCAGTTGATCTTTACGGAGAACTCCCTCGGCCTGGTGGATGCGCAGCAGGCGATTGGCCGGCGGGTCACGATCGATCTTTTTTTTCGCATCCTTGCGCAGGCTTACGGGCAGCGAGCCGTCTGCGTCATTCTCTCTGGCACTGACCCGGACGGCGTGATCGGGTTGAAACACGTCCGCGCGCAGGGCGGAGTCACGATCGCGCAGGATCCACAAGAGGCGGAATATGACAGCATGCCTCTCACCGCCACAGCACGGGAATGGTGGACTGGGTCCTCCCGGTCTCGGAGATGGCGCCCAAGTTAATGGAATTCATTCGGAGCTAAAATCGGATGAAGCTGCCCCCGGAGATTCCGGACGCCGAAGATCCCGACGTCAAAGAGCCGCACGCCGCGGGCGGCGAGACGACTTCCATGGAAACGCGCGCGGAGGAAGACGAGTCCGCCCTCGGGGAAGTGCTGGCTCATCTGCGGGCGAGCACCGGCCACGATTTTTCCCATTATAAACGCGCCACCGTCCTGCGCCGGATCGCCCGCCGTTTACAGGTGAACTCGCTCGAAAGCATCCCGCGCTATCTCGCCTTCCTCCGCCAGCACCCGGCCGAGGCGCGGGCGCTGCTCGCCGATCTCCTCATCGGCGTGATCCATTTCTTCCGCGACCGCGAATCCTTCGCGGCCTTGGAGGCAAACATCCCGCAGCTCTTCGCTGGCAAGAAGCGCGACGAACAGATCCGCGTCTGGGTGGCCGGCTGTGCCACGGGCGAGGAGGCCTACTCGATCGCGATCCTGCTTTGCGAACACGCCAGCCGCCTCGAGTCGCCGCCCTCCATCCAGGTCTTCGCCTCCGATATCGACGACGAAGCGATCCAAAATGCGCGCGAGGGGCTTTACCCGTCCACGATCGAGGAGGACGTCTCGCCCACCCGGCTGCGCCAGTTCTTTGATGTGGATCACGGTCGCTACCGGGTCCGGAAGGAGATCCGCGAGAAGGTCCTCTTCGCCTCGCATAATCTCTTGAAAGACGCGCCCTTCTCGCGGCTCGATCTAATCTCGTGCCGGAACCTGCTCATCTACCTGAAGAGCGCCGCCCAGGATGAGGTCTTCAATATCTTCCACTTCGCGCTCCGCTCGGGCGGGCTCCTCTTCGTGGGCAGCTCGGAGGCGACCAGTAACGTGCAATCGCTCTTCTCTTCGCTCGATGCGAAACACCGCGTTTACGTGCGCCGCTCCGTCCCGCGCCCGAGCTGGAAAGTTCCCGTCCTACCGCTCCGCACTCCCGGCCGCGCCACCGCGCCCGGCGCGCGCCCTCGGCCCCTCCCCCCTTTACCCGCCGCCAGCTTCGAGGCCGGCGCCACCCATAGCGAGACGCGGGGATTGCAATCCGCCGGGCAGGAGCGCCGCGCCAATCTCTTCGGCGAGCTGCACCTAAAACTGCTCGAACAATATGGGCCGCCTTCCGCGGTCGTGAATGAGACGCACGATATCGTCCACCTCTCGGAACACGCCGGGCGCTACCTGAAATTCGCGGCCGGCGAGCCCACCGCCAATCTTCTCAGCGTCGTCCATCCCGCGCTGCGGAACGAGTTGCGCACCGCGCTTTTTCGGGTCGCGAAAAGCAAGGAAAGCATCACCGCGGCGCCCCAGACCGTCGAGCTGGATCAAACCCGGGAAGTGATCCGGCTAGAGGTGCGACCCATGGTGGGGAACGATTCCGCGCGCGGCTATTACCTCGTCCTTTTCGAGAAGCAGGCGGACACCGCGGCGGAGGCTCCGGAAGGTAACCGGCATGAGTTGGCCGCGCACGAGCGCGAGGACGAGATCGAGTTCCTGAAGGCGCAGTTGAGCGCCACCGTCGAGCAGGCCGACGCCACCAGCGAAGAGCTAATGGCGTCGAACGAAGAACTCCAGGCGATGAACGAAGAGATGCGCTCCGCCACCGAGGAACTCGAGACGAGCAAGGAGGAACTCCAGTCCGTCAACGAAGAGCTGACCACGGTGAACCACGAGCTGAAAAGCAGCGTCGAGGAACTCAGCCGAGCCAACGCCGACCTGAACAACCTGATGGCCTCGACCGATATCGGAACCATTTTCCTCGACCGGGAACTACGCATCCAACGCTTCACTCCCAGCGCGCAGAAAATCTTTAATCTCCTCCCGGCCGATCTCGGCCGCCCGCTTTCCGACATCACCCACAAGCTGGCCTATGATGGCCTGAGCGCGGACGTCGAGACCGTGCTGCGCGATCTGGCCACGTTGGAACGCGAAGTCAGCATCGGCGAGAAAATCTGGTTCCTGACCCGGATTGCCCCTTATCGCACCGCCGGGGATCGGATCGCGGGAGTGGTCGCCACCTTCATCGATATCACGCGGCGCCGGACGGCGGAAGACGAGTTAAAAGCCGTCTCGGACCAGATGGCGACCGAGCTCGATCGGTTCAACATCACCATGACGGCGGTGCCGGATTTCATCTATCACTTCGACCTCGCCGGCCGCTTCACCTACGCGAATCAATCGCTGCTCAATCTTTGGCGGAAGACCCTGGACCAGGTGGTCGGGCGCAACTTTCACGACCTCGACTACCCGCCGGAATTGGCTGATCGATTGCAGCGGCAGATCGAGGAGGTGATCACGACCAGGCAGCGCCTACGGGATGAGACGCCCTACATCGCCAGCAGCGGTGAGCGTCTCTACGAATACATTTTTTTTCCGCTCCTCGAAGAGGGCGGCAGCGTCAGCGCAGTCGCCGGCGTCACCCGGGATATCACAGAGCGGAAGCTGTCCGAGCAGGCCTTGCTCGTCAGCGAGGAACGTTTCCGGCAGTTCGCGGAAAACTCCGCCGATGTCTTCTGGATCGTGGACGCCGCCACCGGGCGGCTGGAATATTTAAACCCGATCACCGAGCAGATGTGGGGCGAAGCGCGAGCCAATCTAATCCGCGATCCCGACCGCTGGCGCGCGCTCGTGCATCCGGAGGATCGATCGAAAGCCGCCGCCGCCATGCCCCGCGTCCTGGCCGGCGAGGTCTTCACCGTGGAGTACCGGATCGTGCGACCGAACGACGGCGAACTTCGTTGGATTCGCGACACCGGTTTCCCGATTCGGAATGAGGCGGGCGATGTCTATCGCGTCGCCGGCGTGGCCCAGGATGTGACCGCAGACCGCGCTCGCACCGAAGCGTTGATCGAGAGCGAGGAGCGTTTCCGCTTGCTCGTGGAAAGCGCGCACGATTACGCCATCTTCCTGCTCGATCCGGGAAATCGGATCATTTACTGGAGCGCGGGCGCGGAGCGGGTCTTCGGCTGGAGCGCAGAGGAAGCGCTCGGCGAGAGCGGCGAGCTCATCTTCACTCCCGAGGACCGCGCGCATAACCAGGAGGACGAAGAACTCCGCAACGCGCTCCAGCATGGCGTGGCCAGCGATTGCCGCTGGCATCTGCGGAAGGATGGCAGCCGGGTTTGGATCGAAGGGGTCATGCGCCGGCTCGACGACGAAGCGGGCCACCCGCGCGGCTTCGCCAAAATCGCGCGCGATGCCAGCGATCACCGCCGTTTTGAAGATGAACTCCGCGCCGGCCGGGATGAACTCGAACGCCGGGTTGTCGAACGCACCCGCGATCTCGTTTCCACGAACAAGGAACTCGAACGCACCATGTCGCAACGCCAGGAACTGGAGCGCGAGCTGCTCGAAATCAGCGAACGGGAAAAACGCCGCATCGGCGAAGATTTGCACGACGGGGTTTGCCAGGAGCTGACCGCCACCGCCCTCTTTCTGAAAGCGAGTTCAAACAAGGTCGCCGTCGACAGCCCGGAGGCGGCCGCCGTCCTCGAAGAATCCGCTCAGATCGTCAACCGGAACGTCGGCCTCACCCGCGACCTCGCCCGAGGCTTGCAACCGGCGGATCTGACCGGTGTCGGCTTAAAGGACGCCCTCCGCGCCCTCGCCAGCCAGACAGGAGAAAAGGGCGAGATGAAATGTCATTTTAGATCCGCCCGCGGAGTCCGCGTCACCGATGACAACATCGCGCTCCACCTCTACCGAGTCGCGCAGGAAGCGGTCAAGAATGCGGTCAAGCATTCCGGCGCCGAAAACATGCTCATCGTGCTGGACAAAAACTCAGAGAACGTCTGCGTGACGGTGGAGGACGATGGGAAAGGCTTCACCCCCCGCCGCCGCTCGAAAGGCCTCGGCCTCCACATCATGCGCTACCGGGCCAGCGCCCTCGGCGGCCATTTGAAAATCGCCAAGCGAAAAAGCGGTGGCACCAGCGTCACCTGCGTCATTCCGATCAAACGATGAAACGACCTGCCAACAGCTCCCGCCGCGGCATCCTTGTGGTGGATGATCATCCGCTCTTCCGCAAAGGCGTCATTCAGATGCTCGAACAGGAGCCGGACCTCGAGGTCCGCGCCGAAGCCGAGAGCAGCCCGGGCGCGCTCGAGGCCATGCGCACCACGCCGGTCGATCTCGCCATTGTCGACATCGGTTTACACGGCAGCACCAACGGCATCGAGCTGACCAAATCCATCAAGGCCGAGCATCCGCACATCCCCGTCCTGGTCCTCTCGATGCACGACGAAGCGCTCTACGCCGCGCGCGCCCTCCGCGCCGGCGCGCGCGGCTACCTCATGAAACGGGAAGCGCTCGATTCCGTCATCTTGGCCGTGCGCACCGTCCTCGACGGCGACATCTACGTCAGCCCCATCATGCAAAAGCGGATGCTAGCCGAACACATCGGCGATGGCGGCACCGCGCGCGCTCCCGTCGAACGCCTCACCGATCGCGAGCTCGAAGTCCTGCAATTGATCGGCGAAGGCACCGAAGTGCGCGATATCGCGCTCAAGCTGCACATCAGCGCGAAGACAGTGGAAGCGCACCGCTCCCACATCAAAGAAAAGCTGGATCTCCGGAACGCGCGCGAGGTGGCCCGTTTCGCGACCACGTGGGTAAACTCGCAGCGCTAGATGGAGCCTCAGATCTTATTCCGCTGCGCTCGCACGCTGGAGGATAATTTCTGCAACCCCAACTCCAGCCGCGTCTTCACCGTCCCGAGCGGAGTCCGTGTCTCCGCCGCGATCTCTCGATGGCTCATCCCTTTGAAGAAAGAGAGCCGCAAAGCCTCCTCTTGGAAGCCCGGCAGCCGCTTCATTTCGTTCTCCAGAAAATGCCGAATATCGGACGCTGAATGATCCTCCTCCGTCCATCCCTGTAACCAGGAGCGCGGCTCCGTTTCCACATACGTCCCGAATCGATCCTTCGCCCGCGAATAGGCCGCCCGCCGCCGCACCCGATCGATCGCCCGCCGCCGCGCGATCGTGACCAGCCACCCCAGCGGCTTCCCCAGCTGCGCCGAGTAGCTCTTCGCTTCCCGCCAGATCTGAAGAATGCTTTCCTGCAAAACGTCCTCCGCCTCCGCTTCGTCCTGCAGCACCTGGTAGATCACCTTCTTTAGCGTCTTCGAATGCCTTTGATAGAGCGATGTCATGCCCGAAGGCTGCTCTTCCGCGATACTCTGCATGAGAGATTCATCCGACGGTCCCTCCGCAGAACAGAGAGACGGTAGCGTGGGGGTCAGCATAATGTTTATTCTCCTAGGAACGGTCCTGTTACCTGCTTGGCCGGGTCTCGCGGGACTTCATGGCATCGAAAAACCGCGATCGAGCATGCCAGAGATTCCACGAAGCCTCCGGCAGGGACAATTGGGCCCTGCCCTAGCAGGCACGTAGGGCAAACTCCTAATCGGCAGGGCCATACGCGCAGACCGTCCCCCTCTTCCGAACGCCGCCGAATCTCCACGCGCGCGCTTCCTTGCCATGCATTAACCTCCCGCCTACCCGATGAATTTTCTCAAATCCCTCGTCCAAAAATTTTCCGGCAAGCCCGTCGATTGGGAAGAACTCGAGGAAGCGCTCATCCGCGCCGATCTCGGCGTGCCCATCACCCTGCGCATCGTCGCTGCCCTCCAGGAACGCGCCCAGACGACCCCCATCACCTCCCGAGACATCAGCGAAGTCGCCCAGGCGGAAATCGCCCGCGTCCTCCCGATCGCGCCCCCGCCCATTCGTCCGCTCCCCGCCGGGCCGAAGGTCATCCTTATCGTAGGGGTAAACGGAACCGGCAAGACCACTTCCACCGCCAAACTGGCGCATTATTTCAAGCGCAACCGCCACACCGTCCTGCTCGCGGCCGCCGATACTTTCCGCGCCGCCGCCATCGAACAGCTCGAAGTTTGGGCGGACCGCATCGGCGTCGAGATGATCAAAGGCCAATACAACGCCGACCCAGCCGCGCTTTGCTACGATGCCTACCAGGCCGCCGACCGCCAGGACATCGAGTTCCTGCTCTGCGACACCGCCGGGCGGCTGCACACCAAGATCAACCTCATGGGTGAACTCGAAAAAGTGAAACGCAGCCTCGCCAAACACGACCCCAAAGCGCCGCACGAAGTCCTGCTCGTGGTCGACGCCACCACCGGCAGCAACGCCCTCGCGCAAGCGCGCGAGTTTCACCAGGCCGTCGGCTTGACTGGATTAATCGTGACCAAACTCGACGGCAGCGGCAAAGGCGGCATCGTCATCGCGATCCAAGACGAGCTGCAAATCCCCACCCGCTTCGTCGGCACCGGCGAAAAGCTGGAAGACATCCAGCCCTTCGACGCCCGCGAGTTCATCGCCAGGATGGTCTAGCCAGCTTCCCCCTAACTGTGTTTCATCTGTGTCAATCTGTGGCAAAAATAGGCACGTGACCGGGCCACAGATAAACACAGATGAGCCACAGATAAGCGAATCCTGATGCTCCGCTTCATCTTCAGCCGCCTCCTCCAGATGATCCCGGTGCTGCTGATCATCGCCACCATCACGTTCTTCATGATCCGCCTCGCGCCCGGCGGACCGTTCGACTCCGAGAAGAGCGTCAGCCCCGAGATTCGGAAAAACCTCGAGCGCTACTACCACATGGTGAACGAAGACGGGTCGCCCCGGAACCTGTGGCTCCAACTCGGCGACTATCTAAAAAATCTCGCGCACGGCGATCTCGGCCCGTCCTCAAAATACTCCAGCCGCACCGTTAACGAGTTGATCGCCGAATCATTTCCCATCTCCGCTGAGCTGGCCTTCTGGTCGCTCCTCGTCGCTCTCGCCTTCGGCCTGCCCGCCGGCATCATCGCCTCGCTCCGGCCCAACACGGCCAGCGATTACATTCCCAGCTCGCTCGCCATGTTCGGCATCTCGGTCCCGAACTTTGTCATCGGCCCGCTCCTCGTCCTCTTCTTCGCGCTCAAGCTCGAATGGGTCCGCGTCTCAGGTTGGGAAGACGGCATCGATCGCGTCCTGCCCGCCATCACCTTGGGTCTGCTCTACGCCGCCTACATCGCGCGACTCACTCGCGGCGGCATGCTCGAAATCCTTTCTCAAGATTACATTCGCACCGCGCGCGCCAAAGGCGCCTCGCCCACCCGCGTCGTCCTGCGCCATGCCTTGCGCGGCGGGCTCGTGCCGGTCGTGAGTTATCTCGGCCCCGCCGTCGCCGGCTTGGTCACCGGCTCCTTCGTCGTCGAAAGCATCTTCCAAATTCCCGGCCTCGGCCGCTACTTCGTCAACGCCGCCTTCAATCGCGACTACACCATGGTCCTGGGCGCCGTCCTCTTCTACGCCGCGCTCATCGTCCTCTTCAATCTCCTCGTCGACATCATCCTCGTCTGGATGGACCCCAAGCAAAAGTTCGCATGAAAACGCCCGAGCCATTTCGCGCGCAGCGCTTTGGAGTGCGGTGCGTCCCCGCACCGCTTTCGACCGGCGCGGCCTACTTACTCGCTCACAAATTCCCCCCGCGGCCCGCCCCGCCCAAAAGCTGCGCGAGGACGCGCCGCACTCCAAAGCGCTTCGCGCAGAAATAAAACCATCGCTACCATGACCGAAAGCGACCCCATCGAGCAAGGCACCTCCCTCTGGCGCGATGCCTGGCATCGCCTCGCCAAGAACAAACTCGCGGTCGCCGGCGCCATTCTCCTCCTCCTCCTCACCCTCGCCTCCTTCCTCGGCCCGCTCTTCCTCCACCAATCCTACGACGCCCAAAACCTCCAGCTCGGCGCCACCCCGCCCAGCGCCGCCCACTGGCTCGGCACCGATCCCCTCGGTCGCGATCTCCTCGTTAGGCTGCTCTACGGTGGCCGCATTTCCATTTCCGTGGGCCTCTGCGCCACCGCCGTCGCCCTCACCATCGGCGTCCTCTACGGCACCATCGCCGGCTTCCTCGGCGGCAAGACCGACGCCGTCATGATGCGCATCGTCGACATCATTTTCGCGCTCCCCTTCACCGTCTTCGTCATCCTCCTGATGGTCTTCTTCGGCCGAAAGTTCGTCCTCCTCTTCGCCGCCATCGGCGCGGTGCAATGGCTCACCATGGCCCGCATCGTCCGCGGTCAGGTCAAATCCTTGCGCCAGATGGAATTCATCGAAGCCGCCGAAGCGCTCGGCCTGCCGAAGCTCCAAATCATCCTCCGCCACATGATCCCAAACGCGCTCGGCCCCATCATCGTCTACGCCACTCTCACCGTCCCGAGCGTCATGCTGCTTGAAGCCTTCCTCAGCTTCCTCGGCCTCGGCGTGCAGCCGCCCATGAGTTCCTGGGGCGTCCTGATCAAGGAAGGCGCGGAAAACATGGAGGAATACACCTGGCTGCTCATCTATCCCGGCCTCGCCCTCGCGCTCACTCTCTTCTCGTTAAACTTCCTCGGCGACGGCCTGCGCGACGCTCTCGACCCGCGCGCGTCGAAGGACTGAAGGAAAGGTGAATTGTGATAAGTGATCTGTGAATGGTTGGAGCGAGCACGGTTTACCATTCACCTTTCACTGATCACCATTCACATCCGGCCATGCTGCTCGACGTAGAAAACCTCCGCACCTACTTCCACACCCGCGCCGGAATTGTGCGCGCGGTCGACGGCGTTTCCTTCTCCATCGAAAAAGGCGAAACTCTCGGCATCGTCGGCGAGTCCGGTTCCGGTAAATCGGTCGCCTGCTACTCGCTCCTCCGCTTGATCCCGCAACCGCCGGGAAGATTCGAAAGCGGCCGCGCCCTCTTCGAAGACACCGATCTCCTCCATTGCTCTGAGAACGAACTGCGCGCCATCCGCGGCCGGAAAATCTCCATGATTTTCCAGGACCCAATGACCTCGCTCAATCCCTACCTGCGTGTCGGCGACCAGGTCACCGAGCCCCTCCGCATTCACGCAAATCTCTCCCGCGCCGACGCCTTCGCTCGCGGCGTGGCCGCGCTCCGCGAAGTCGGCCTCCAGGATGCGGAAGGCCGGATGCGCTCCTACCCGCACGAATTCTCCGGCGGCATGCGCCAGCGCGTCATGATCGCGATGTCCCTCATCACCAAACCCGCCCTCCTCATCGCCGACGAACCGACCACCGCGCTCGACGTCACCGTCCAGGCGCAGATCCTCGACCTCATCCGCAAGATGCAGCGCGACCTCGGCAGCGCCGTCATTTTCATCACCCACGATATCGGGATCGTCTCCAGTTTCTGCGATCGCGTCCTGGTCATGTATGCCGGCCGCGTCCTCGAATCCGCGCCCACTGCCCAGCTCTTCTATCAACCGAAACATCCCTACAATCAGGCGCTGCAACGCGCCATCCCGGCCCTGAACGAGAAAGGCCGCGACCTCTACACCATTCCCGGCGCGCCACCCGATGTCTCCCGCCCGATCATCGGTTGCCCCTTCGCGCCGCGCTGCGAACACGCGCAGGAGAAATGCGTCACCACCGAAGTTTCCCTCCAGGAAGTCGCGCCCGATCACCATTCCGCCTGCCTCCGCGTCCAACTCGGCGAGCTCGATCTCACCCCGCGTGCGTCTGCCACCCTCACTTCGGGCGAATAAAAAGCCCAGTGATGCTTCTAATCACAAAAGGCCCTATGAAAAATTACTCCTCCACCGACCGCATCTCACCCGGCTTCCTCCTCGTCGCCATCCTCGCCGTCGCGACCGCTTTCCTCTTCCTGCACCGCAGCATGGCGCAGAAAAGCGAATCCGAAAAACCGGCCAACGCCACCGCCGCCAGCTCCCAAAAAACCTCCGACGCCGAATTGCGCCAACGCCTCACCCCCGAGCAATATCACGTCACCAAAGAAGACGGCACCGAGCCGCCCTTTAAGAACGAGTATTGGGACAACCACAAAGACGGCATCTACGTCGACCGCATCAGCGGCGAAGCCCTCTTCAGTTCGAAAGATAAATTCGAGAGCGGCACCGGCTGGCCCAGCTTCACCAAACCGCTCGCCAAAGAAAACGTCGTCGAAAAGACCGACGGCAGCCTCGGCATGGCTCGCACCGAAGTCCGCTCCAAAGCGAGCGATGCGCACCTCGGCCACATCTTCAACGACGGCCCGCCGCCCACCGGCATGCGTTACTGCCTCAACAGCGCCTCCCTCCGCTTCGTCCCCGTCGAAAAGCTGAAAGACGAAGGCTACGACAAATTCCTCCCGCTCTTCAAAGAGAAGAAGTAACGAACCAGAGACGACGGGAAGCCAAAAGCCCGGGGAGCGGTCGCCGCGGCGACCTGGTGATCGCATTCTGCGATCACGAACTTCCAAACCGTCGCCGCAGAACACGCAACCAACCCCGCCGAATCCGTGCGCACCCCAGTGCCTCCATCCGCGCCCACTATGTTATAGTGCCGCCTAAATGCCCGCCGCCTTCCTAGACCTCCAAGACCTAAAAACCCACTTCCCGGTCGAGCGCGGCCTCCTCTTCAAACGCCGCCTCGGCACCGTCAAAGCCGTCGACGGCATTTCCCTCTCCCTCCGCCAAGGCGAAGTCCTCGGCCTCGTCGGCGAATCCGGCTGCGGCAAATCCACCCTCGGCCGCACCATTCTCCAATTGGTCCGCGCCACCTCCGGCGCCGTCATCCTCGAAGGAAAAAATCTCAACGCGCTCACCGGCGGCGAACTCCGCCGCGCCCGCGCCGATTTCCAAATGATCTTCCAGGACCCCTACGCGTCCCTCAGCCCCCGCATGACCGTCTTCGACACCCTCGCCGAAGCCCTCCGCGCCCACAAAAAAATCCCCCGCCGCGACCTGCCCGCCCGCGTCGCCGCGCTCATGGAAAAAGTCGGCTTCCTCCCGCGCGCGATGAAAAAATATCCGCACGAATTTTCCGGCGGCCAACGCCAGCGCATCGCCATCGCCCGCGCCCTCGCGGTCGAACCCAAACTCATCATCGCCGACGAACCCGTCTCCGCGCTCGATGTCTCCATCCAGGCGCAGATCATCAACCTCATCGCTGAGCTGCGCCGCGCGCTCGATCTCACCCTCGTCTTCATCTCGCACGATCTCTCGGTCGTAAAACATCTCTCCGATCGCATCGCCGTGATGTATCTCGGCAAGATCGTCGAGCTCGGCACCCCCGCGCAGGTTCTGGAAGCGCCGCTCCATCCCTACACCAAAGCACTCGTGAGCGCGGTCCCCATTCCGGATCCCCGCCGCGAGAGCAAACGCCAGCGTCTCGTCCTCGCCGGCGATCCTCCGTCGCCCATGAATCCTCCCATCGGTTGTCCCTTTCATCCGCGCTGCCCGCACATGATCGAAGCCTGTAAAGCCGCCGTGCCGCCCCTAACCGATTGGGGAGACGCACACTCCGCCGCCTGCATCCGCGTCCCGGATCTCCGCCCGTAGCACGCTCCTCCTAGTACCCTCCTCCTAGTACCCTCCTCGTAGCACAGGCATCTTGCCTGTGCGGACACCGGGCATTCTGCCCGGTGATTGTTCGCGGTGCGCCAGACGAGCCACCGGGCGAGACACCCGGTGTCCCCACAGGCAAGATGCCTGTGCTACGGACGCGCCCTTGGCACCGCCACCCAGTTGCTCCACCCAGCAAGCCATGAAATAGAGCAAGGTGTCATCCCCAGCCGCGACGCCTGAAGAAGCAAAAGTCCAGCGCACCGCGCTCGCCGCTGGCCTGGCCGCCTTCATTTTTTGGGGCATCATTCCCGTTTACTGGAAGCTCCTGCAAAGCGTTTCCGCCCCCGAAATTCTCGCCCATCGCTTCGTCTGGACGACCGTTTTCCTCGTCGGCCTCCTTACCTGGCAGGGCCGTTGGCCCGAGGTCCGCGCCATCCTGCACTCGCGCCGCATCCTCCTTCTTTGCCTCGCCAGCGGCACCGCCGTCTCGCTCAACTGGCTCACCTTCATCTGGGCCGTCAACGCCGGCCGCGTCCTCGAAACCAGCCTCGGCTACTTCATGACCCCGCTCATGAATGTCCTCTTCGGCGCCATGTTTTTGCGCGAACGTCTGACGCGTCTTCAGTTCGCCTCCGTCCTCCTGGCGGTCGGCGCTGTCCTCAATCTCACCCTCGGCTACGGCCGCTTTCCCTGGATCGCCCTCGCCCTCTGTGCCACTTGGGGTTTCTACGGATTGCTCCGCAAAATTTCCGGCACGGCCGCGATTCCCGGCCTCTTCGTGGAGACCATCCTCCTCCTCCCGTTGGCCGTGTTCTACCTTCTTCGTCTCGAAACCCAAGGCACGCTCGCCTTCGGTCCCGCCCACCTCTCGTTATCCCTCATCCTCATCAGTACCGGGATCGTTACCGGCCTGCCGCTCGTCTGGTTCGGGCACGCCGCCCGCCATCTGCGCCTCACCACCATCGGCTTCCTCCAATATCTCGCCCCCAGCGGCACGTTCTTCCTCGGCGTTTTTCTTTATCACGAGACTTTCACCCGCGCGCACCTGATCACTTTCAGCCTCATCTGGGTCGCGCTCGCCATTTTCACCTCGGAAACGATTCGCGTCTGGCGTTCCAAACGCAGCGAGATGGTCGCGGTCCCCCCAATCGCCGACTAGCGGTTTCCATTGCTGCGCCTGCCGGGCGCCCTATCTTCCGCGCGTCATGTGGAGCGACGACGATTTCCAATACGCGGCCGAAAACACTCAGGTCATCCTCGCGCCCGAGCAGCAGATCGCCACCTTCGGCTCCACCAGCTTCCGCTTCTATCTCATCTCCGAGTTGATGGATCAGGTCAATGAAGTCCGCGTCCGCGACGGCCGCATCCACGCCGAGCGCCCGCAGATCATGACCCCCGACCATTACGCGCGTCTGCTCCTCGAAGGCTTCGGCGACAAAGCGCAACGCTACGTCGACCAACTGCGCGAGCGCATGCAACGCATCGCGGTCGTGCGTTACGGCTTTCAATTCCGCAAAACCGACGTCACTGAGAACACCTACCGCGAGTCGCTCGACTCCGTCGTGGAACGGACCAAGGCACGCGTGCAAAATTCGGGCGAACCACTCAGCGCCGTCATCCAAGGCGTGGACGACGCCTGGGAAGTCTGCCTGCTAAAATTCACGATCGACCTGATCGAGCGCTCCAGCGGCGGCAACCTCGGCGACTTCAAGCGTCGCGGGATGCTGTAGGAAAGCGCGTTTCCGCAACGCATTCTCGCAACGCTGCGTAACCGCCGCGCCGCGTTGTAGCGACGCCGCTCTGTCGGCGTAACGCGCGTCGCCTGCAACCCACGCCGGCTGACAGCGACAAAGCGCCGTCGCCACAACCCAGTCAAGCGACAAGCGTGTTCACTGCGGATCCTCAGAAAGAGCGTGGAGCCGGCGCGCCCCCGCGCCGAAGTTTCAGATTAAGCCGTCCCAAGAACCTTCGGCCTCAAAAGCGGGCCCGCTCCAGAACGTTCACTCATTCTGCTCAGACCCCTGGGCCGAAGCGTTCCTCCGCTCCGCAGCGCGCGCCCTCCAGCTCTCCCTTTACAGCTTGCCCATCACCAACAGAATGATCAACACCAGGAGGAGCAATCCACCCGGACCGTAGGCTAAACCGCCGCCGCCCCACGCCCCGCCGCCGAGGGCGAGGATCAAAAGGATGATCAAAATGATCCCGAGTGTGCTGATACCGAGGGTGCGACGTGCGAGTTTCATGGCTCGTGATTTCTCATAAGTGCAGATTCGTGTCAATCAATTGCTTGGCCAATTACCTCCGCACCATCTGGCGCCTCCAAAGATCTGCGGTTCACCCTCCTCTCCCGTTGCGCTAGAGAAGCTGACGGATGGCCCCGCGCAGGATCGCTTCCGGTTGCGCTCCGCTCAAGTGGCGCGCGGCCTCCAGCGGTTCCCTCTCCGTCCGCAATAGCATCGCCGGCACGCCCGCCAGCCCCAGCTCAGCTGCCAGCACCTCGTCCCTCAAGACCTGCGCAGCATACTGACCACTCGTTAGGGCATGTTCCAGCGCAGGGCGCTCCAGCCCGGCCGCTTCGCCTAATCCGAGTACGACTTCCCGTTCTCCAATGTCGAGCCCCTCCTCAAAGAAAGCGCGGAAGATGGCCGAGTGCATTTCATCGAAGCAATCTCGGGCCCGCGCAAACTCGGCCGCTTCCAGCGCCAGCCGACTGCGCGGTTGCACCGTTGGCAGCGTCAGCTTCATCCCACGATCCCGCGCCATCGGGTAAACCGCCCGCTCCCAGATATCGACCAGGTAATCGCCCCGCGGCGGCAAAGTCGGCACCGGCTCCGGTCGCAGCTCAAAGGCCCGCCAATGCACCACCAGCTCCGCGCCGAACTCAGCGCGCATCCGGTTCAGGACCGGCTCCTCCAGATAACAAAACGGACAAACATAATCACTCCAGACATCGAGGTGCACCGTCATCCCGCACTGAAGAGTCCGTCCCCTGCCAATTCAAATCCGATATTTCTTTAGCATCGGGATCCGTCCCACATTGGCTGGCCCGAACCGGATCTGGGAGAAGAGCTGAACCCTTCCCTCCGCAGTTTCGTCAAAGAAGGCGGTCAACCGGTCGCCGCGGCGAATCGGCCCGGTTTACCTTTCGTGAAAGACCGCATCTCCCCTTCGCGGTGTAACGTCACCGCATGAAATCGCTCACCGAACATCTCTGGTTTGAAGTGCCGGCGCGCCGTGGATTCCTGAACATCACGCCGAGGATCGAGGAACTCGTCAGCCGGAGCGGCGTGGCCGAAGGTCTATGTCTCGTCAACGCCATGCACATCACCGCCTCCGTCTTCATTAACGACGACGAATCCGGGCTCCACCACGATTACGAAGTGTGGCTGGAAAAACTAGCCCCGCACGAGCCGACCGCCGCCTATCATCACAACCGCACCGGCGAAGACAACGCCGACGCCCACCTCAAGCGCCAGATCATGGGCCGCGAAGTCGTCGTTGCCATCACCAAAGGCCAGCTCGACCTCGGCCCGTGGGAACAAATCTTCTACGGCGAATTCGACGGCCGCCGCCGCAAGCGCGTCCTGGCGAAGATCATCGGAGAATAAAGGGCGCGCGGGCACGCTGGCCGCGCGCTCGTCAAACCGGACTTGAGCCCCATCCTCAACCGGCTATTCTCGCCGGCTATGCAACGTGACTATCAGCGCTGGTACTCTCACCGTCTTAATCGTGAAATGGGCGTCGCCGTCTACGGCCACTTCGGCCCGCCCATCCTCGCGTTCCCGACCAGCGGCGGCGATGAATGGGAGCAGGAAGGCCAGGGCATGATCCGCACCCTCGGTCCTTATCTCGACGAAGGCCGCATCCGCATCTTTTCCATCAACGGGGTCCAGAGCGACTCTTTCCAAAACAAAAGCGCGCATCCGTTCCATCGCAGTTGGATGCAGGCCCAATACGCCGACTACGTGGCAAGCGAAGTCCTCCCCTTCATCGACTCCATGTGCCAGACGCCCGGCATCCCGATCACCACCTACGGCGCCTCGCTCGGCGCCTTCCACGCGGCTAACACGCTCTTCAAACATCCCGACCGCGTGAAGCGTTGCTACGGGCTCTCCGGCGTCTACGACATGCGCGATTCCATGGACGGGATGTACGACGACAACTTCTACTTCAATAATCCGGTCGATTACATGGCCAACCAAAACGACCCCTGGGCCCTCCATCAGTACGGCACTTGCGATATCCGCCTCGCTACCGGCTGCGGCCCGTGGGAAGTGCCCGGCCCGACCTACCGCATGTCCGAGGTGCTCAAAAACAAGGGCATCGCCCATCACCTGGACGACTGGGGCCCGTTAGGCGGGCACGAATGGCCCTACTGGCATCACCAGATGTGGGAATACGTGGGCCGGCACTTCTAGACACTGCCGCGCCGCGTTGGCCGGCCGAAGGCTCGCGGTCAACGAGGAGATCAGATCAGCCGGCGCGAGACCTCGCGGATGGTCGAGTCGAGTTCCGCCAGCTTGAACGGCTTTAGCAGCACCGTGGCGTTCACCCGCTTGAAGAAAAACTCAATCCGCGGGTTGTGGCGGTGCCCGGTAAAGAAAATGAACCGCTGCGCCGTCGCCGGCCGGGTACGGGTGACCGCCCAATAAAACATCTCGCCCCCGCTGCGCGGCATCATCATGTCGCAAATGATGAGATCAAAGGCGCCCTTCCTGATTTCGCACAGGCCCTCGATGCCGCTCGGCACCGAGGTCACCTCAAAACCGCGGAAGACAAGGTGATCGCAAACCACCTCCCGAAAATCGTCCCGATCATCCAGCAGCAAGATCTTCTGCGCCCGCCCCGCCTCCCCGTCCGGCCGCCCGCCCGCTGCGCTACCGCCAAGCTCAAGAGTAACCACCTTCGTGGGATCGACATAGGAAATTGCCGATTGTGGAAGCATATCCGCCAGACCAATAGCAGGACGGGTGCCCTTTACCCCCCCCGAGCTGGTAGCGAACTAAAAAAAAATCAATCCCTTCAGGCGTGCTCTCGAGGCCGGGACGTAAACTCGCCTATCATACGAGACGCTTAACGGCGCGAGCAGCGAGTTCGGCAGATGATAACTCAGGCTCCGACGCCGTCGTGATTGAACCACTGCGGTATTCCTTGGACGTCACGCGGCCAAGAAAGCGCGACCTGACCAGCCGATCAGGGCGGCGTTAAAACCCCCGATGAAGCGGGCAACTCCTTACTCCCACCCTCGCCCGCGCCACCCGCACGTTTCAGGTCAGGTAGGCACGCTTTTAGATTCGTTAGGCGACTCGGGTGCGCCACCAGCCCCGCGCGCCGACCCCCGGGAATTGCGGGCGGATTGCCAGCATTGGTTGAACTGGAACCGCGAAATCTCTTACCTCCTCAGTGGCCGGATTGATTCCCTTTCTTCTGCGATTCTAGCGGGCGAACGTCGGCGGTATCAATCGTCCGTTTCATAAACTCTCGTCGCTTTCACGGTAGCCGAAAGCCGGATGAGCTGACCGACCTTACGGATCTTTTCCTCGAATGATTCTTGCGCGAGGGCGCGGCGCATTTCGGTCTTCATCGCTTCGGTAAAGTCAGATCATGTCGCTTGATGATTTCGTCCAAGAGCGTTCTGTCAATCTCGGCCTGTTCAAGAGGTGCTCAACTCGCGCGAGGTCTTTGTGCCGGCCGACACTGGCGGCGACGGCGATGATATGCTCGGGACGGAATACTTTTGCGAAGACCCCTTCGTATTCGCTCTGCGCGCTTCGCGAACGCTTCTGTTCGTTCTCGTCGCATCCGCGCCCCGGTTTGCTCTCTCGGCCGACCCGCCCCTCGGTCAATCGCGCTTCGCCGAAATCGAGGGCCACAAGTTGCACTAGACCGACTACGGCCAAGACGACATCCCCCTCGTCTTCATCCACGGCTGGGCCTGTGACGAGGCGGTCTGGGGTGCGCAGGCTGCCGGACTCGGAAGTGCCCGTCCTGCTCATCCTTGCCCGGCAACCTGCCTGGAGCACCGATTACGAGCAGTTCGTTCGCGGGCTGGTTCCTCGTCTCGATTATCAGGTCTCCCATTTCCTCATGATGGAGAAGCCGGCCGAGTTTGACGAGGCTGTCCGCGTCTTCTCAGCGCAAACAAACTGCGGTTGCGGTAGCCGACACGATCATTGGGGAAGCCGCACCAGACAGCTCCATCCTGGGCGCCGTGGACTCTGCGCCGCCGGGTGCCTAACGATCGAATATCGTTAGTCGCTAAATTCGCATCAACTCACCGCGAACCCTTTTCGGCGCCTGCCACAGTGCGGTGCAAGAGGCTTGTCCGCCGCACAGTCCAGCGGGTCTCGTCGCCAACATGAAGAATGGCGCCAGGAGTCCGCGGTGAAAAACGCGAAACCAAAGAAGTGACCCGTGGCTGCGTTCAGCGGAAAGTGAGCATGACAAGGTCCGCCAGAAGCATGTGCGCCCTCCAACCCGACATGCCCACCAAATGTAAATGTTAACGCGACCCGTCGACCCCGCGTCCAACTTCTAACGGCTCCGAATCGAGCATTGCTCGCCAATACCTAGCCGCCAGTGTGCACCGAACGGCGCACCCCTTGTTGGAGAAGGGATTAGCCCCTGCCGTTTGCGAGAGAGGCAACAACCGCGATCAACTCCGAGGGCTCGACCGGTTTGGCCATGTGCATCTGGAAGCCGGAAATCAAGGCACGCCGGCGGTCTTCCGCGCGGGCGAAGGCGGTGAGCGCGACGGCGCGGACGTTGCCGCCGAGCTCGGGCGCGAGTTGCCGCACTTTGCGGATCACCGAGTAGCCGTCTTCGTCGGGCATGCCGATGTCCATGATCAGGACATCGGGTTTGTTTTCGCTCAGCGCTTTTAAAGCGTCGGCCCCTGAAGCAGCGGTTTCCACAGTGGCGCCGCGGTTCGAGAGGATGCGGTTGATCAACTCACGCGCATCGGGTTCATCATCGACGGCGAGGATGCGCAACCCGGTCAAATCAAGATGCTCGTCCGGAACTTCTCGTGCAGTGGACGCCCGCGGGTGACGCCGCTCGAGGTCGGGGCGGATCGTCGCCACGGCGGCAGGCAGGCAGAGGTAAAAAGTAGAACCATGTCCGTGGCCGGGACTTTCAGCAGACACGGTCCCGCCGTGAAGTTCGATCAACGTTTTTACGATTGAAAGCCCGAGCCCAAGGCCGCGGTGCTGGCGCGTGGTCGTGGCATCTGCCTGGCGAAATCGATCGAAGGCGTGAGGGAGAAAATCGGTTTCCATTCCCTGGCCGCTATCGCTGACGCTTATCTCCAGGTGGGAATTGACGCGCCCTAGTGCGACATGAACGCGGCCGCCTTTCGGCGTAAATTTCAGCGCGTTGGTGAGCAGGTTCCAGAGGAC